>NZ_FMXV01000041.1:0-44635 GCF_900104425.1 Pseudomonas sp. NFACC13-1
CGCCTCTTGCTACACACCCTCCACTCGAGCTTATCCGGAGAAGCTACCGGAAATGGGGTATGCGAGCCACATTGAGTGTTACCTGGCAGATGGTAGCGGAATTATTAATCGAGCCGGTCTGCGGATATACGTGGGGAATCTGCTCAGGCATCAGAACATTGGAATGGAGATGATCAAGGACGGGGTATGGAATGTGATCTTCGGTCCGGTGATCCTAGGTCACGTCAATGCCAGGGACGCAAAGAACGGCTATGTTTCAATAAAAGTGTCACCTATGTGAATGCACTTTTTTGTAACCCATGTGGTTGTCCCGTACACGACGCTTTCCGCCACCAGGATTCATGCTGGCTAAACGGATCATCCACCAACACCGCCGGCATATCCCGCAAGCGAATCCATGGTTCATCCTGCCAGTGCAGCATGCAGAGCGACATCTTCGGCCAATCCAGCACGCTCAACGTAGGCCGCTCCACCTTATGTGAGCAGCGCTCATCCCGCAGCGTAGGCACTACCTGATGCGTGATCCACTCACGCAGCAAGCGGTACTCGGGGCAGTAGTGATAAACCAGCAACGCATAAACGCCCGACTCGCTCAGCATCAGGCGCTCTTCGGTCAAACCGTGGACATGCACGAGCATCATCCGACGTTGGTCAGGGTCAAGCTTGCGGGTCATGCGTTCATCGAGGTGCTTGCTCATCAAGCGTCCCAAGTCGGAGGCGCTGAACCAAGCCTGGTTTTCGACCAATAGGGCGTGAAGATGGAGGTTGTGACGGAGGAAAACCGCCGGAATGTAAGCATCAGGCATGATGGGTCTCCGAGGTATACGGAGAGCAGAGCTGCGTTCTTGTGGGCATAACCACCTCTACGTTCGAAGGTTAGCGGCGCGAGCCCGACGTAGAGGATGTAAGAAAAATCCCAACTAGCTATTTTCTCCACACAGAGTTGCAAATGTCCTTAGACAGTACGCGGTTCTATGCTCGGCGATTAGCTACTACGTTGGGCGTTTCTTAGGCACCTGCGACTAAGATAGGTAACGAGGCAGTACGGCGTCAATGCGGAACGATTCTGAGTTTTTCGTAGGGCAGAGGTAGCGTATCTGTCCTGGAGTTAAACGCGGTTTTGGTTCCGTAGAATACAAAAAACCCCGTTTTCACGGGGTTTTCAGTTAGGCGTGCAACATAGGATCCTTCTTTCGAATCAATCCCAACTCAAAGCCCCACCCGTCTGATACTCAATCACTCGCGTCTCAAAGAAGTTCTTCTCTTTCTTCAAGTCCATGATCTCGCTCATCCAAGGGAACGGGTTCGTCGTGCCTGGATACTCTTCCTTCAGACCAATCTGCGACAGGCGACGGTTAGCGATGAACTTGAGGTAGTCCTCCATCATCGCCGCGTTCATGCCCAACACGCCGCGAGGCATGGTGTCGCGGGCGTATTCGATCTCCAGCTGCGTACCCTGCAGGATCATCTGGGTCGCTTCTTCCTTCATCTCGGCATCCCACAGGTGCGGGTTTTCGATTTTGATCTGGTTGATCACGTCGATGCCGAAGTTCAGGTGCATGGATTCGTCGCGCAGGATGTACTGGAACTGCTCGGCGACGCCGGTCATTTTGTTGCGGCGGCCCATGGAGAGGATCTGGGTGAAGCCGCAGTAGAAGAAGATGCCTTCCAGGACGCAGTAGTAGGCGATCAGGTTGCGCAGCAGCTCTTTGTCGGTGTCCGGGGTACCGGTTTCGAACTTCGGATCGGAGATCGAACGGGTGTATTTCAAGCCCCAGGCGGCTTTTTTCGCGACTGATGGGATCTCGTGGTACATGTTGAAGATCTCGCCTTCATCCATGGCCAGCGATTCGATGCAGTACTGGTAGGCGTGGGTGTGGATCGCCTCTTCGAACGCCTGGCGCAGGATGTACTGGCGGCATTCCGGGTTGGTGATCAGGCGGTACACGGCCAGGACCAGGTTGTTGGCAACCAGGGAGTCGGCGGTGGAGAAGAAGCCCAGGTTACGCATCACGATGCGGCGCTCGTCGTCGGTCAGGCCTTCCGGGTTTTTCCAGAGGGCGATGTCGGCGGTCATGTTGACTTCTTGCGGCATCCAGTGGTTTGCGCAGCCGTCCAGGTACTTCTGCCAGGCCCAGTCGTATTTGAAAGGTACGAGTTGGTTGAGGTCGGCGCGGCAGTTGATCATGCGCTTTTCATCGACGGCGACACGGGCGGAGGCGCCTTCGAGTTCGGCGAGGCCTTCGGCGACGTCGAGTTTGTCGAGGGCGGCCTTGGCGCGAATGATCGCGGCCGAGTCGCTGGCCGTCACGGCCCGGGCTTCGAGGGCGGCGGCACCGCCGGCGCTGTCGAGGCGGTCCATGTTGGCTTCAGAAGCGTGGCCGGCGTTGGCGCCTTTTACAGCAACTTCGCCGTCTTCTTTGTCGAATTCGTCCCAGCTCAGCATGACGTGTCGTCTCCTGCGTGAGGGCCAGATGCCCGATGAAGGCCTACTGGCCGCGGTGGATCTTGAAAAATCGTTTGTTGCAGCAGCTGACGCAGGCAATAAACAGAAAAATGTACGGGTCATTCCGGAGCGGCGGTGAACGCGAGGAGGCGATTGGCCTCTGCGTAGGCTCCAAGTAAGCGTGATCCCCTGTAAGGGAATATTGCAGGCCCGTTTAAGGCGGCATTATAAGGACTTTTTTGCCTACGTGGTGCGGCGAAATAGCTCACAGAAGGGGCGGCGGGTGGCATATCCGCGTGGGAGCGAGGGTTTACAAGGCTTTGGCCGCTTAAGATTTTTTTTGCATGAAGCGGATCGCAGATTTTTTTGATCAAAAAACCAGCGTTTTTTGCGGTTTTGCACTACATGTTGTGTTTGTGGGGCGTTTTTGGTGGCTCCAGACACAACCAGGCCCGAGCGAAATCGGGCCGTGGAAATTGCCAGTTGTGATCAGCCGTTGGAGCAGCCGTTACCCATGACGCTGTAGCGCAGGATGTGACGTTGGCCCTTGGAGTCGTCGTACTCCATCTTCGCCGGAACCACTTCGCAGACATTCGGGATGTCGCTCATGGAGATGACTTTGGCGATGTCCAGGTGGGTGGAGTAGGTGTACTCCTCAATGGCCGGTTTTTGCTGTGCGACATCGGTCGGGGCCTCATCCGCCATCGCGGTGGCGCACAGGCTGCCGAGGACCAGAACCCATAAAGCTTTCATCTGATTCACCTTTCTTGAGGTCGAGTGGGGTCACGCAACCTTTTTGGGGTTGCGTGTGGAGCAAGTATTGGAAGTTGGATTAACGGCCTTCGTGGGGGCTGTGTTGCGTTAATCGTGTTTGCCGGTTGGCGAGATGAATTTTAGGGAGCGGGGCTGGGCACAAAAAGCCTTGGTTTTGATAAACACTGTTGGTTGATCTGGTAATAATCGCTGCAGGTGGTGGGGTTGTCTGTGGCATCTATGTTGGAGGTGCTGCCGTCATCGCGAGCAAGCTCGCTCCCACTAGTACCGACATTTTGTAGGGACTTGTTACTACCATCGTCGAATGGTTCTATAGGCCCGCCCCGGGCTACAACGGGACCATACAAAAACAACTATGTCTCCGAGGTAAGAAAGATGAGTGCGGCTTCTCTGTATCCCGTTCGCCCCGAGGTTGCGGCCAGTACGTTGACTGACGAGGCGACCTACAAGGCGATGTATCAGCAGTCGGTCGTCAACCCGGATGGCTTCTGGCGCGAGCAGGCCAAGCGCCTCGACTGGATCAAACCGTTCACCACGGTGAAGCAGACCTCCTTCGACGATCACCATGTCGACATCAAGTGGTTCGCCGACGGCACCTTGAACGTGTCCTACAACTGCCTCGACCGTCACCTGGCCGAGCGCGGCGATCAAGTTGCGATTATCTGGGAGGGCGATGACCCGTCCGAGAGCCGCAACATCACTTATCGCGAACTGCACGAAGAAGTCTGCAAGTTCGCCAACGCCCTGCGTGGCCAGGACGTGCATCGCGGCGATGTGGTGACCATCTACATGCCGATGATCCCTGAGGCTGTGGTCGCGATGCTGGCCTGTACCCGGATCGGTGCGATTCACTCGGTGGTGTTCGGCGGCTTCTCCCCTGAAGCGCTGGCCGGGCGGATCATCGACTGCAAATCCAAAGTGGTGATCACCGCCGACGAAGGCGTTCGCGCCGGCAAGAAGATCCCGCTCAAGGCCAACGTCGATGACGCGCTGACCAACCCGGAAACCAGCAGCATCCAGAAAGTCATCGTGTGCAAGCGCACGGCTGGCAACATCAAGTGGAACCAGCACCGCGACATCTGGTACGAAGACCTGATGAAGGTGGCCGGTACCGTTTGCGCACCGAAGGAAATGGGCGCCGAAGAAGCGCTGTTCATCCTCTACACCTCTGGCTCCACCGGTAAGCCCAAGGGCGTGCAGCACACCACGGCCGGCTACCTGCTGTACGCGGCGCTGACCCATGAGCGCGTGTTCGACTACAAGCCAGGCGAGGTCTACTGGTGCACCGCCGACGTGGGCTGGGTCACCGGCCACAGCTATATCGTCTACGGCCCGCTGGCCAACGGTGCGACCACGCTGCTGTTCGAAGGCGTGCCGAACTACCCGGACATCACCCGGGTGGCCAAGGTCATCGACAAGCACAAGGTCAATATCCTCTACACCGCCCCGACGGCTATTCGCGCGATGATGGCCTCGGGCACCGCCGCCGTCGAAGGCGCCGATGGCAGCAGCCTGCGCCTGTTGGGTTCGGTGGGCGAGCCGATCAACCCGGAAGCCTGGGACTGGTACTACAAGAATGTCGGCAAGGAACGTTGCCCGATTGTCGACACATGGTGGCAGACCGAGACCGGTGGCGTGCTGATCAGCCCGTTGCCAGGCGCCACGGCGTTGAAGCCAGGTTCGGCCACTCGCCCGTTCTTCGGCGTGGTGCCGGCGCTGGTGGACAACCTCGGCAACCTGATCGAAGGCGCCGCCGAAGGCAACCTGGTGATCCTCGATTCGTGGCCAGGCCAGGCCCGTACGCTGTACGGCGACCACGACCGCTTCGTCGACACCTACTTCAAGACCTTCAGTGGCATGTACTTCACCGGTGACGGCGCTCGTCGCGACGAGGATGGTTACTACTGGATCACCGGTCGAGTGGATGACGTGCTCAACGTGTCCGGCCACCGCATGGGCACGGCCGAGATCGAAAGCGCCATGGTCGCCCACCCGAAAGTCGCCGAAGCGGCGGTGGTGGGTGTGCCGCACGACATCAAGGGGCAGGGCATCTATGTCTACGTCACCCTCAATGCCGGCGAAGAAACCAGCGAGGCCCTGCGCCTGGAACTGAAGAACTGGGTGCGCAAGGAGATCGGTCCGATTGCGTCGCCGGATGTGATCCAGTGGGCACCAGGGCTGCCGAAGACCCGTTCCGGCAAGATCATGCGCCGCATCCTGCGCAAGATCGCCACGGCGGAATACGACGGGTTGGGTGATATCTCCACCCTGGCCGACCCGGGTGTGGTGGCGCACTTGATCGAGACGCACAAGACCATGAACGTTGCCTGACGGCTGTTTGTGACCTCAAGAAGCCCCGCCTGGCATTTGCCTGGCGGGGCTTTTTTGTGCGCGTCATATAGCCCTTGTGGCGAGGGTGTTCGAACGACCGCGGTGCCTGGCTTTGGGGCTGCTTCGCAGCCCAGCGGGAGCAAGCTCCCTCGCCACAGGTTCGGCGGATGAATAAATATCGAGGTTTGAAGTAGGAGGTGTCTGAGCGTTACCGGTGTTTCGAAATGTGTAACCAAAGGCGCCACAACGGGGCGATGTGAAACGCGAAGCCTCGTTACAGGGCGGCTCCGGACGTTCCGGAAAATAAGTCGACACGCTGTGCTTGCCGGATTAGAAGGGTTTGCGAATAATGGGCCCGCTATTTGCAGCATAGATCGGTTTCCCTTCTTTTGCTCTTGCATGAATTTGCGGGGCTGTCAATGTGCTCGGACCGCTTTCTCGGTGCTTCTGTAATTTGTTGTCGCATTGAAGAAATATCGGCTTCGGGCCTGTCGTTAGAATGCCGATCACTCGCTCGTCGTGGCTCGCGTCGGATAAACCGTGAGCTTCCCAGGACGCAGCACCCACGTTCGTTCCACCCATTCGCATATTGGGCTGTTGCTCACTCTGCCGTTTTTGCCCTTTACCGATGGAGTCCCAAGATGAAGAAACTTGTGCTGCTTGGCGCCCTGGCACTGTCCGTGCTGTCCCTGCCGACCTTCGCTGATGAGAAACCCCTGAAGATTGGTATCGAAGCGGCTTACCCTCCGTTCGCCTCGAAAGCCCCAGATGGCAGCATCGTCGGTTTCGACTACGACATCGGCAATGCGCTGTGCGAAGAAATGAAGGTCAAGTGCGTATGGGTCGAGCAAGAATTCGACGGCCTGATACCGGCGCTGAAGGTGCGCAAGATCGACGCGATCCTGTCGTCCATGTCCATCACTGAAGATCGCAAGAAGTCCGTTGATTTTACCAACAAGTACTACAACACCCCGGCCCGTCTGGTGATGAAGGCCGGTACCCAGGTCAGCGACAACCTGGCCGAGCTCAAGGGCAAGAACATCGGCGTGCAGCGCGGTTCGATCCACGAGCGTTTCGCCCGTGAAGTCCTGGCCCCGCTGGGTGCCGAGATCAAGCCGTACGGTTCGCAGAACGAAATCTACCTGGACGTCGCCGCCGGCCGTCTCGATGGCACCGTGGCAGACGCTACCCTGTTGGATGACGGTTTCCTCAAGACCGATGCCGGCAAGGGCTTCGCATTTGTAGGCCCGGCCTTCACCGACGAGAAATACTTCGGCGACGGCATCGGTATCGCGGTTCGCAAGGGCGATGCGCTGAAAGACAAGATCAATGGTGCGATCACCGCCATTCGCGAGAGCGGCAAATACAAGCAAATCCAGGACAAGTACTTCGCTTTCGACATCTACGGCAAGTAACGACGTCCCGCCACTCGTGCGAAATGGCGCAAGCAACAGGATCTCTGCGGTTTGCGCCATTTTTTCATCCCACTTTCGAGGACCTGAATCATGTTGAAAGGCTACGGGGCTGTCATCCTCGATGGCGCATGGTTGACGCTTGAGCTCGCCTTGTCGTCCATGGCCCTGGCCATCGTCCTGGGTCTGATCGGCGTTGCGTTGCGCCTTTCTCCGGTGCGCTGGCTGGCGTGGCTGGGCGACCTGTATTCCACGGTCATTCGCGGCATTCCTGACCTGGTGCTGATCCTGCTGATTTTCTACGGTGGCCAGGACCTGCTCAATCGCGTGGCGCCGATGCTCGGCTATGACGACTACATCGACCTGAACCCGTTGGCGGCCGGTATCGGCACCCTGGGTTTCATCTTCGGTGCGTACCTGTCGGAGACCTTTCGCGGTGCATTCATGGCGATCCCCAAGGGTCAGGCCGAGGCGGGCATGGCGTACGGCATGAACGGCTTTCAAGTGTTCTTCCGGGTGCTGGTGCCGCAGATGATTCGCCTGGCGATTCCGGGTTTCACCAACAACTGGCTGGTATTGACCAAGGCCACCGCGCTGATTTCCGTGGTGGGTCTGCAAGACATGATGTTCAAGGCCAAGCAGGCGGCGGATGCCACTCGCGAGCCTTTCACCTTCTTCCTCGCAGTGGCGGCGATGTACCTGGTGATCACCAGTGTCTCGTTGCTGGCGTTGCGTCACCTTGAGAAGCGCTACTCGGTAGGCGTAAGGGCGGCTGATCTATGATCTTCGACTACAACGTCATCTATGAAGCCTTGCCGCTGTATTTCAGCGGCTTGCTGACCACCCTCAAATTGTTGGCCCTGTCGCTGTTCTTCGGCCTGCTGGCGGCGTTGCCCCTGGGGCTGATGCGGGTGTCCAAGCAGCCGATCGTCAACATGACGGCCTGGCTCTACACCTACGTGATCCGCGGCACGCCGATGCTGGTGCAGCTGTTCCTGATCTACTACGGGCTGGCGCAGTTCGCGATCGTGCGCGAAAGCTTCCTCTGGCCGTGGCTGTCCAGTGCGACCTTCTGCGCGTGCCTGGCGTTCGCCATCAATACCAGCGCCTACACCGCCGAAATCATCGCCGGTAGCCTGCGGGCCACGCCTAACGGTGAGATCGAAGCGGCCAAGGCCATGGGCATGTCGCGCTACAAGCTGTATCGCCGGATCCTGCTGCCGTCGGCCTTGCGTCGGGCGCTGCCGCAATACAGCAACGAAGTGATCATGATGTTGCAGACCACCAGCCTGGCCTCCATCGTGACCCTGATCGACATCACCGGCGCGGCGCGCACGGTGAATGCGCAGTATTACTTGCCATTCGAGGCTTACATCACGGCCGGTGCTTTCTACCTGTGCCTGACCTTCATCCTGGTGCGCCTGTTCAAACTGGCCGAGCGCCGCTGGCTGGGTTACCTGGCCCCGCGCAAGCACTGATAACGCATCGATCCGATCGACTGCTCAACGACTGACGTTTTGTGAGAACCGACCGCATGTACAAGCTTGAAGTCCAAGACCTGCATAAACGCTATGGCAGTCACGAAGTGCTCAAGGGCGTGTCCCTGAAGGCCGCCGCTGGCGATGTGATCAGCATCATCGGCTCCAGTGGCTCCGGCAAGAGTACCTTCCTGCGTTGCATCAACCTGCTCGAGCAACCCCATGCCGGCAAGATTCTGCTCAACAACGAAGAGCTGAAACTGGTCGCCGGCAAGGATGGCGCCATGAAGGCCGCGGACCCCAAGCAACTGCAGCGCATGCGTTCGCGGCTGTCGATGGTGTTCCAGCATTTCAACCTGTGGTCCCACATGACCGCGCTGGAAAACATCATGGAGGCGCCCGTGCATGTACTGGGTGTGGCCAAGGCTGAAGCGCGGGAGAAGGCCGAGCACTACCTGAACAAGGTCGGCGTGGCCCATCGCAAGGATGCCTACCCGGGCCACATGTCCGGCGGCGAGCAGCAGCGCGTGGCGATTGCCCGTGCGCTGGCGATGGAGCCTGAGGTGATGCTGTTCGACGAACCGACTTCGGCGCTGGACCCGGAGCTGGTGGGCGACGTGCTCAAGGTGATGCAGGCCCTGGCCCTGGAAGGTCGGACCATGGTGGTGGTGACCCACGAAATGGGCTTTGCCCGCGAGGTCTCGAACCAGCTGGTGTTCCTGCACAAGGGCATCGTCGAAGAAAGCGGCAACCCGCGTGAAGTGCTGGTCAACCCGCAATCGGAGCGCCTGCAACAATTTCTTTCGGGCAGCCTCAAGTAATCGCTCCCGTTACGCACCTGATTTGGGTCATGCTGCGCACCGCGCACCAGATGGTCTAATTTGGTTGCAGCCGCTTTTGGCTTTAACACTGTTTTCGCTTCGGATCGCCCGCCATGACTGCCCATCGAATAGGTTTCCTGATTTGGCCCAGCACTAAAGCCTTGACGCTGGCGCTGGCCGAGGAGGCCTTGCGTGTCGCTCAGCGGGTGCATCCGGATGTGGTCTACGAGCTGTCGTTCTTGCAGGCCGAGCCACCGGCCGCCGGCGCCTGGCAGTTGCCGGGCGAGCCTTGGGCCGGCAAGCTCGAGGGGTTCCAGAAGCTGTTCCTGCTGGCTGATGAGCCGCCGACCGCACTGGCCTCGCCCCTGAGCAGCGCCCTCAAGCAACTGGTGCGTGCCGGTTGCGTGATCGGTGGTTTGTCGGCGGGTGTCTATCCCTTGGCCCAGCTGGGTTTGCTCGACGGTTACCGTGCCGCCGTGCATTGGCGCTGGCAGGACGACTTCTCCGAACGTTTCCCCAAGGTCATCGCCACCAGTCATCTGTTTGACTGGGATCGCGATCGCCTGAGCGCTTGCGGCGGCATGTCGGTGCTGGACCTGTTGCTGGCGGTCTTGGCCCGGGATCACGGTGCGGAACTGGCCGGTGCGGTGTCGGAGGAGTTGGTGGTCGAGCGCATTCGTGAAGGCGGCGAGCGCCAGCGCATCCCGTTGCAGAACCGCCTCGGCTCCAGCCATCCAAAGCTCACCCAGGCGGTGCTGCTGATGGAAGCCAATATCGAAGAGCCGCTGACCACCGACGAAATCGCCCAGCATGTGTGTGTATCCCGCCGGCAACTGGAGCGGATCTTCAAGCAATACCTCAACCGCGTGCCCAGCCAGTATTACCTGGAGCTGCGCCTGAACAAGGCCCGGCAGATGTTGATGCAGACCAGCAAATCCATCATCCAGATCGGCCTGTCCTGCGGTTTCTCCTCGGGGCCACACTTCTCCAGTGCCTACCGCAACTTCTTTGGCGCCACGCCGCGGGAAGACCGCAACCAGCGACGCAGCAGCAGCCCGTTCGAATTGTCCTCGGTGCCGTCCGAACGGGGCTAGGCGGCAAGGCTGCGGATAGGGCGGTCGACACAAAAAATTGTGGGAGCGAGCTTGCTCGCGATGGCGTCGGACCAGCCAGCATCGATGTTGACTGATACGCCGCTATCGCGAGCAAACTCGCTCCCACAGGTGTTTTGTGTCTGGCAGCGGAAATGTGGAGGCGGGCGCCTCAAATCCACTGGCAACGTTTAAACTGCGCCTTTGCGACGCTATTTGTCGCATTGCCGTAAACCCGCGCAAAACGTGGGTTGGCGCTATAAGAAGTTGTCGCTTGGCGGCAAGGCCGGGCTGAAAACTGTCCTTACAATCCTTACCAAGCCCGCCAGTTCCAGGCGGGTGTTCCTCATCAGGAGACTCCGATGTCCGTTGAGCAAGCCGCGGTACAACGCGCCGATTTCGACCAGGTTATGGTTCCCAACTATGCACCTGCTGCCTTCATACCTGTGCGTGGTGCCGGTTCCCGCGTATGGGACCAATCCGGTCGTGAGTTGATCGACTTTGCTGGCGGCATTGCAGTCAACGTGCTGGGCCACGCCCACCCGGCGCTGGTCGGCGCCCTGACCGAACAGGCCAACAAGCTGTGGCACGTCTCCAACGTCTTCACCAATGAGCCGGCCCTGCGCCTGGCCCACAAGCTGGTCAACGCGACGTTTGCCGAGCGCGCGTTTTTCTGCAACTCCGGCGCCGAAGCCAACGAGGCCGCCTTCAAGCTGGCCCGTCGCGTTGCGTTCGATCGTTTCGGCAGCGAAAAATACGAAATCATCGCCGCGCTCAATAGCTTCCACGGTCGCACCCTGTTTACCGTCAACGTCGGTGGGCAGTCGAAGTACTCCGACGGTTTCGGGCCTAAAATCACTGGTATCACCCACGTTCCTTACAACGACCTGGCCGCGTTGAAAGCCGCTGTCTCGGACAAGACCTGCGCCGTGGTGCTGGAGCCGATCCAGGGCGAGGGCGGCGTGCTGCCGGCCGAGCAGGCCTACCTGCAAGGCGCCCGTGATTTGTGCGATGCCCACGACGCGCTGCTGGTGTTCGATGAGGTGCAGACCGGCATGGGCCGCAGCGGTCATCTGTTCGCCTACATGCATTACGGCGTGGTCCCGGACATCCTCACCAGCGCCAAGAGCCTGGGCGGTGGTTTCCCGATCGCGGCGATGCTCACCACCGAAGCCCTGGCCAAGCACCTGGTGGTCGGCACCCACGGCACCACCTATGGCGGCAACCCGCTGGCCTGCGCGGTGGCCGAAGCGGTGATCGATGTGGTCAATACGCCTGAGGTGCTCGGTGGTGTCAAAACCAAGCACGCCAAGTTCAAGGCGCGCCTGGAGCAGATCGGCGAGAAGTACGGCCTGTTCACCCAGGTGCGTGGCCTGGGCCTGCTGATCGGTTGCGTGTTGAACGATGCCTGGAAAGGCAAGGCCAAGGACATCTTCAACGCCGCCGAACAGGAAGGCTTGATGATCCTGCAAGCCGGCCCGGACGTGATTCGCTTCGCCCCGAGCCTGGTAGTGGAAGACGCCGACATCGACGCCGGCCTGGACCGCTTCGAGCGGGCCGCGGCGAAGCTGACCCAGGCCTGACGCTGAAGCTGGACCCCCTTGTGGGAGCGAGCTTGCTCGCGATGGCGTCGGACCAGCCAGTATCGATGTTGACTGGCACACCGCTATCGCGAGCAAGCTCGCTCCCATAGGGGGCTTGCTGCGGCTGAAAATCGAATACCGCGGCAGATGCAATGCGGACCCGCGTGTTCGTTTAGTTTTTTTCTGTGTGTCGACCTGAGGGTCGAACCCTTTATTTCAAGTTAAGGAGTGACACCATGCTGGTGATGCGCCCCGCGCAAATGGCGGATCTGGGCGAGGTACAGCGTCTGGCTGCGGACAGTCCGATCGGTGTCACTTCCTTGCCGGATGACGTGGAACGCCTGAGCGACAAGATCGCCGCAAGCGAAGCCTCGTTTGCCGCCGAAGTCAGCTTCAACGGTGAAGAGAGCTATTTCTTCGTCCTCGAAGACACCGCGACCGGCAAGCTGGCGGGCTGTTCGGCCATCGTCGCGTCGGCCGGTTATTCCGAACCGTTCTACAGCTTTCGCAACGAGACCTTCGTCCATGCCTCCCGTGAGCTGAAGATCCACAACAAGATCCACGTGCTCTCTCAATGCCACGACCTGACCGGCAACAGCCTGCTGACCAGTTTCTACGTGGTGCCGGAGCTGGTGGGCTCGCCATGGTCGGAACTCAACTCACGGGGGCGGCTGCTGTTCGTCGCCAGCCATCCGGAGCGGTTCGCCGATTCGGTGGTGACCGAGATCGTCGGCTACAGCGATGAGAATGGCGACTCGCCATTCTGGGACGCCATCGGTCGCAACTTCTTCGACCTCAACTACGCCGCCGCCGAGCGCCTGTGCGGGCTGAAGAGCCGTACCTTCCTCGCCGAGCTGATGCCCCATTACCCGATCTACGTGCCGCTGTTGCCGGATGCCGCCCAGGAAGCCATGGGCCAGGTGCATCCGCGGGCGCAGATCACCTTCGACATCCTGATGCGCGAGGGTTTCGAGACCGATCACTACATCGACATCTTCGACGGTGGCCCGACCCTGCATGCCCGCGTCTCGGGCATCCGCTCGATCGCCCAGAGCCGTGTGGTGCCGGTCAAGATCGGCGAACCGGTCAAGGGCGCCGGTCGCCAATACCTGGTGGCCAATGCCCAGTTGCAGGATTACCGCGCCGTGCTGCTCGAACTCGACTACGCGCCGGGCAAGCCGGTGACCCTGGATATGGAAGCGGCCGAAGCCTTGGGCGTTGGCGAAGGTGCCAGCGTGCGCCTGGTGGCGGTTTAATGAGTTTCGCGGGTGGCGCAAGCGGCCCGTTTGAGGAGATAGCATGATCGTTCGTCCCGTACGCAGCAGCGATTTACCCGCTCTGATCGCCCTGGCCCGCAGCACGGGCACCGGCCTGACCACCTTGCCGGCTAATGAAGAGCGCCTGGCCCATCGGGTCGGTTGGGCCGAGAAGACCTTTCGCGGCGAAGCCGGGCGCGGTGACGCGGACTACCTGTTCGTGCTCGAAGACGATGACGGTCGCGTGGTGGGCATTTCCGCCATCGCCGGTGCCGTGGGGCTGCGTGAGCCCTGGTATAACTTTCGGGTCGGCCTGACGGTCAGCGCTTCCCAGGAATTGAACATCTATCGGGAAATCCCGACCCTGTTCCTGGCCAACGACCTGACCGGCAATTCCGAGCTGTGCTCGCTGTTCCTGCACGCCGACTACCGCAATGGCCTCAATGGCCGGATGCTGGCCAAGGCGCGGCTGTTGTTCATTGCCGAGTTCCCGCAGTTGTTCGGCAACAAGATCATTGCCGAGATGCGCGGCATGTCCGACGACAACGGCCGTTCGCCGTTCTGGGAAAGCCTGGGCCGGCATTTCTTCAAAATGGAGTTCAGCCAGGCCGATTACCTCACCGGCGTGGGCAATAAGGCGTTCATCGCTGAACTGATGCCCAAGTTCCCGCTGTACACCTGTTTCCTGTCCGAAGATGCCCGGGCCGTGATTGGCCAGGTTCATCCGGACACTGAACCGGCCTTGTCGATGCTCAAGAGCGAAGGTTTCAGCTATCAGGGTTACGTCGACATCTTCGACGCCGGCCCGGCGGTGGAGTGCGAAACCGGCAAGATCCGCGCGATTCGCGACAGCCAGGCGCTGGTGTTGGCCATCGGCACGCCGGGCGACGACGCCACGCCGTTCCTCATCCATAACCGCAAGCGCGAAGACTGCCGCATCACCGCTGCACCAGCGCGCTTCGCCGCAGGCACCCTGGTGGTCGATCCGCTGACCGCCAAACGTCTTCAACTCAATGCCGGCGACCAGGTGCGTGCCGTTGCGTTGTCCGCTGCCCGGGAGTCGAAATGATGAATTCGTTGTACATCGCAGGTAGCTGGCTGGAAGGCCAGGGCGACCTCTTTGAGTCGTTGAACCCCGTGACCCAGCAAGTGTTGTGGTCGGGCAACGGCGCCACGGCGGCGCAAGTGGAATCGGCGGTGCAGGCCGCGCGCCAGGCGTTCCCGGACTGGGCGCGGCGCTCGCTGGATGAACGCATCCAGGTGCTGGAAGCTTTTGCCGCGGCCCTGAAAAGCCACGCTGACGAATTGGCCCAGTGCATCGGTGAAGAAACCGGCAAGCCGTTGTGGGAAGCGGCAACCGAAGTGACCAGCATGGTCAACAAGGTCGCCATTTCGGTGCAGAGCTACCGCGAGCGGACCGGCGAGAAGAGCGGCCCCCTGGGCGACGCCACCGCCGTGCTGCGCCACAAGCCCCACGGCGTGGTCGCGGTCTTCGGCCCCTACAACTTCCCCGGTCACTTGCCCAACGGGCATATCGTGCCCGCGCTGCTGGCTGGCAACAGCGTGTTGTTCAAGCCGAGTGAGCTGACACCGAAAGTCGCCGAGCTGACGGTCAAGTGCTGGGTCGAGGCCGGTCTGCCGGCGGGTGTGCTGAACCTGCTGCAAGGCGCGCGGGAAACCGGTATCGCCCTGGCAGCGAACCCAGGTATCGACGGGCTGTTCTTCACCGGCTCCAGCCGCACCGGCAATCTGCTGCATCAACAATTTTCCGGGCGTCCGGACAAGATCCTCGCGCTGGAAATGGGCGGTAACAACCCGCTGGTGGTGGATGAGGTGGCGGACGTCGATGCGGCGGTCTACACCATTATCCAGTCCGCCTTCATTTCCGCCGGACAGCGCTGCACCTGTGCGCGCCGCCTGCTGGTGCCGGAAGGCGCCTGGGGCGATGCCTTGCTGGCGCGCCTGGTGGCGGTCAGCTCGACCCTTGAAGTCGGTGCTTTCGACCAGCAACCGGCGCCGTTCATGGGCTCGGTGATTTCCCTGGGCGCGGCGAAGGCGCTGATGGACGCGCAAAACCATTTGCTGGGCAAGGGCGCCGTGCCGCTGTTGGCCATGACCCAGCCGCAGCCCCAGGCGGCATTGCTGACGCCGGGTATCCTGGATGTGACCGCCGTGGCCGAGCGTCCTGATGAAGAGCTGTTCGGGCCGTTGCTGCAAGTGATCCGCTACACGGACTTCGCCGCGGCCATCGCCGAGGCCAACAATACGCAATATGGCCTGGCCGCCGGGTTGCTGTCCGATTCCCTGGCGCGTTACCAGCAATTCTGGCTGCAGAGCCGCGCCGGTATCGTCAACTGGAACAAACAGCTGACCGGCGCCGCCAGCAGCGCCCCGTTCGGCGGTGTCGGTGCCTCGGGCAACCATCGCGCCAGTGCTTATTACGCGGCCGATTATTGCGCGTACCCGGTGGCTTCCCTGGAAACGCCAAGCCTTGTCATGCCGGCTGCCCTGACCCCCGGTGTGAGAATGGTGTGAACCCCGATCGCGAGCAAGCTCGCTCCCACAGGGTCTTGCGCAATCCATGTGGGAGCGAGCTTGCTCGCGAAGGCCGCGATGCGGTTGTTATTTGATGCCTATAAAAAACAGATTCTCGTGGAGCCTCGCTGATGAAATCCTATGAAGTCAACTTTGACGGTCTAGTGGGGCCGACCCATAACTACGGCGGGCTCTCGTACGGCAACGTCGCGTCCCAGAGCAACAGCCAGCAGTCCTCCAACCCCAAGGAAGCGGCGTTGCAGGGCCTGGCGAAAATGAAAGCGCTGATGGACATGGGGTTCCAGCAAGGTGTGCTGGCACCGCAGGAGCGTCCGGACGTGGCGGCCCTGCGCCGGTTGGGCTTTGCCGGCAGCGATGCCCAGGTGATCCAGCAGGCCGCGAAAGAGGCGATGCCGTTGTTGGTCGCCAGTTGCTCGGCCTCCAGCATGTGGGTGGCCAACGCCGCCACCGTCAGCCCGAGTGCCGACACCGCCGATGGACGCGTGCATTTCACCGCCGCCAACCTGAACTGCAAGTACCACCGCAGCATCGAGCATCCGACCACCAGTCGTGTGCTGGGGGCCATGTTTGCCGACCAGCAGCACTTCGCCCACCACGCCGCGTTGCCGGCGGTGGCGCAGTTCGGCGATGAAGGCGCGGCTAACCACACCCGTTTCTGCCGCGCCTACGGCGAGGCCGGCGTGGAGTTCTTCGTCTTCGGTCGCAGCGCCTTCGACACCCGTTATCCCGCACCGCAGAAGTACCCGGCGCGCCAGACCCTGGAAGCCTCCCAGGCCGTTGCCCGCCTGCATGGGCTGCGGGAGGAGGGCGTGGTGTACGCCCAACAGAATCCGTCGGTGATCGACCAGGGTGTGTTCCACAACGATGTGATCGCGGTGGGCAATGGCGAAGTGCTGTTCTATCACGAGGACGCGTTTCTCGAGACCGACAAGATGTTGGCCGAGTTGAGCAGCAAACTCGCCAAGGTCGGTGGGAAATTTCAGTCGGTGTGCGTGCCGCGTTCGGCGGTTACTGTCGATGACGCAGTACGTTCCTACCTGTTCAATAGCCAGTTGCTGTCGCGTCCCGACGGCTCCATGCTCTTGATCGTGCCGGAAGAATGCCGCAGCAACGAACGCGTCTGGCAATACCTGCAAGGCCTGACGGGCGCTGGCGGGGTCATTCGCGAAGTGAAGGTCTTCGACCTCAAGCAAAGCATGCAGAACGGTGGCGGCCCGGCTTGCCTGAGGTTGCGCGTGGCCCTTAATGAAACCGAGCTGGCGGCCGTCAACCCAGGGGTTATCATGACCGCGCCGCTGTACGATTCGCTGACCCAATGGGTCGAGCGGCACTACCGCGACCGCATGACCGAAAATGACCTGGCAGACCCGCAGTTGCTGCTCGAATGCCGTGGGGCACTGGATGAACTGACACAAATCCTTAAACTTGGCGCGGTTTATCCTTTCCAGATCAATTGAAAGCGCGCGCGACCTGACTACAGTCAAAGCAGGGCGCGTTGCCTTATCCCCAGACGAGAACGTAAAGACATGAGCGATACCCTGCAGCTGATCCTTGAAGACACCGACGGCACCCAACTGGAAACCTCCTGCACCCGTGTCGCGGTGATGTGGCAAGGCAAGGAGTTGTGGATCCAGCAGGATGGCCGCGGTCAGTTGCTGATCGGCGTCGATGTCGAGGAAGGGGACGAGGAATACGCCAACCTGTTGTTGCGTCCATTGGCGACCAACCTGGTCAGCCTGCAACTGGAAATGGAACCGGCGGACGTCGGCGACGATGACCATGTCCATGGCCCGGATTGCGGCCACGACCACTAAGGAAACCGCGCTATGCTCGCCCTCGGCAAACTGCTTGAACTGACCCTCGCCGGCCGTGAACCGGCGGAGAAGACTCAACTGACTGTCGAAGGCGTACGGATGCGCTGGTTGAGCGAGGGCGCGCTGGAGGTCAAGCCGCCCGAAGCCCGGGATAACGGCCTGGACCTGCTGCTGTCGGCCGGTATCCACGGCAATGAAACCGCGCCGATCGAATTGCTCGACCGCCTGCTGCACGACATTGCCCGTGGCGACCTGAAGCCGCGGGCACGCATTCTGTTCCTGTTCGGCAACCCCGAGGCCATCCGGCGCGGTGAGCGTTTCGTCGAGCAGGACGTCAACCGGCTGTTCAATGGTCGCCATGAGCTCAGTGGCGGTCCTGAAGCGCTGCGGGCCTGCGAGCTGGAGCGGCTGGCCGCCAGTTTCTTCAGTCGGCCGGAACGCAGCCGCTTGCATTACGATCTGCACACCGCCATCCGCGGTTCGAAGATCGAGCAGTTTGCCCTGTACCCATGGAAGGAAGGCCGCGCGCATTCACGCCGTGAGCTGGCACGCCTGCGTGCCGCGGGCATGGAGGCGGTGTTGCTGCAGAACAAGCCGTCCATCGTCTTCAGTGCCTACACCTACGATCAGCTCGGCGCCGAGTCCTTCACCCTGGAGCTGGGCAAGGCCCGGCCCTTCGGGCAGAACGACGGGGTCAACGTCAACCTGCTGGAAACCCGCCTGCAACAGATCATCGAAGGCAACGAGCCTGAGCTGGACGAAGGGTTGGATGGCCTGCAGCTGTTCAGCGTGGCGCGGGAAATCATCAAGCACAGCGACAGCTTCCGCCTGAACCTGCCGGCGGATATCGAGAACTTCTCCGAGCTTGAAAAAGGTTATGTGCTGGCCGAGGACATCGCCCAGACCCGCTGGGTGATCGAAGAGGAGGGTGCCCGGATCATCTTCCCGAACCCCAAGGTCAAGAATGGCTTGCGGGCCGGGATCCTGATCGTACCGGCGACTGACGAAAACCTGGCCTGACCCGAATCTAGACTCAATACATGCCCTCCTGTGGGAGCGAGCCTGCTCGCGATAGCGGTGTATCGGCCGACATTGATGGCGACTGACACTCCGTCATCGCGAGCAGGCTCGCTCCCACAAGGGAATGTCCAGGCTTAGACCGCTAACGATCGCTGTTCACTGCGACGCAACGCCCGGGTCTTGTGCAAGGTATCGGCGCAAGTCTTCGCCGCTTCCTGGCCCTTGTGCACGAAATGCTCGAAGAAGAATTTCTGATGTTCTTCCCCGGCATGGAAATGATGCGGCGTGAGCACCACCGAGAACACCGGCACTTCGGTTTCCAACTGCACCTGCATCAGGCCGCTGATCACCGATTGGGCGACGAACTCGTGACGGTAGATGCCCCCGTCCACCACCAGGCCGGCGGCGACGATGCCGGCGTAACGGCCTGACTTGGCCAGCAGCTTGGCGTGCAGCGGAATCTCGAAGGCGCCGCCGACTTCGAAGAAGTCGATGTCGCTTTCCTGGTAACCCTGGATGATCATTTCGGCGACGAAGCCTTTACGGCTCTGGTCGACGATTTCCTTGTGCCAGCAGGCCTGGATGAACGCGACGCGCTCGCCCGGATGACTTTTGCTTTTGCTGTCGATTGCAGTGGGTTGCATGTTCTGGTTCCTGTTTGTGTGAAAAACAGGGCGTCATGAATCGAAGGGGATTCGAGGGTACGCCGCGTACAAGACAGTCGCAGTCGGCCCTTGGGTGCCAATCCCGTTCTCTCTTCATCCGGACTATGACCGTCGGCCCCGGGATCACACCGGGTCTGCTGACCTTGCCGCTACACCCCAAAAAAGCGGTGTACCACCAAGCGCTCGCGGGCTATGCACGTTGCGTGCAATTACCGCCGGTGGGGAGTTACACCCCGCCCTGAGAACGTTTTGCCGCCATGGTTTTTGGCAGCGGGGGATTTTTAACACATAACCTACTGTGGGAGCGAGCTTGCTCGCGATAGCGGTGGTTCAGCTTGCGTTGATGCTGGATGCGCTGCCGCCATGGCGAGCAAGCTCGCTCCCACAGGCGTTCTGGATAATCTTCAGGCTTTCCGTCGATCAGTCTTGATTATTCTTCACCATGCCCGCAGTAATTGCCCTTCGAAAGGGAATTCCCCCACCAGCACCCGAGGCCAGATTCATGAGTGTTATCGATCTTCGTAGCGACACGGTCACCCAACCTACCGCCGGCATGCTGGATGCCATGGCCACCGCGCCGACCGGCGATGATGTGTATGGCGAAGACCCGACCGTCAATCGCCTCGAAGCCGAACTGGCTGCGCGCCTGGGCTTTGCCGCGGCGATGTTCGTGCCCACAGGCACGATGAGCAACCTGTTGGGGTTGATGGCCCACTGCGAGCGCGGCGATGAGTACATCGTCGGCCAGCAGGCCCACACCTACAAATACGAGGGCGGCGGTGCGGCGGTGCTCGGTTCGATCCAGCCCCAGCCTCTGGAGGTGCAGGCGGATGGATCCCTGGACCTGGCGCACGTCGCCGCGGCGATCAAGCCCGATGACTTTCACTTTGCCCGCACTCGCCTGCTGGCCCTGGAAAACACCATGCAGGGCAAGGTGCTACCCTTGGAGTACCTGGCCCGGGCCCGGCGTTTCACCCAGGAACATGGCCTGGCCCTGCACCTGGACGGGGCGCGGTTGTACAACGCCGCGGTCAAGTTGAATGTCGATGCCCGGCAAATCACGCAACATTTCGATTCGGTGTCGGTGTGCCTGTCCAAGGGCCTTGGCGCTCCGGTGGGCTCGGTCCTGTGCGGCAGCGTCGAGTTGATCGGCAAGGCTCGCCGGCTGCGCAAGATGGTCGGTGGCGGCATGCGCCAGGCCGGGATCCTCGCGGCAGCCGGGCTGTATGCCCTGGAGCATCAGGTCCAGCGCCTGGCCGATGACCACGCCAACGCCCAGCGGCTTGCCGAGGGCCTGCGCGGGGCGGGTTACGAGGTCGAGCCGGTGCAGACCAACATGGTCTACGTACAAATGGGTGAGCGGGCCGAGGCGATCAAGGCGTTTGCCGATGAGCGGGGCGTTAAGCTCAGCGCGGCGCCACGCCTGCGAATGGTGACGCACATGGACGTGAGCGCGGCGCAAATCGACCAGGTGGTCGCCACTTTCGTCGAATTTTCTCGCCAATGACCCGCTAACCGGGGCAATTGACAGTTTCTATCGTATAAACACGCTGTACCCCACGCGCAGGGCCGATATAATGCGGCCCTTTGCCGTTGCTTCGTCTGTTGACGTTTTGCACAGGCCTTTGGCCGCAGCCTCCGTGGAAGAACCTAATGAAAAGCGCAGAAATCCGTGAAGCCTTCCTTCGCTTCTTCGAAGAGCAAGGCCACACCCGAGTAGCCTCCAGCTCTTTGATTCCGGGCAACGACCCGACCCTGCTGTTCACCAACGCGGGGATGAACCAGTTCAAGGACTGCTTCCTGGGCCAGGAAAAACGTGCCTACACCCGTGCGGTAAGCAGCCAGAAGTGCGTGCGTGCCGGCGGCAAGCACAACGACCTGGAAAACGTCGGCTATACCGCACGTCACCACACGTTCTTCGAAATGCTGGGTAACTTCAGCTTCGGTGACTATTTCAAGCGTGACGCCATCACTTTCGCCTGGACCTTCCTGACCTCCGACAAGTGGCTGAACCTGCCCAAGGAAAAGCTTTGGGTAACGGTCTACGCCAGCGACGACGAAGCCTATGACATCTGGACCAAAGAGGTCGGTGTCCCGCCAGAGCGCATGGTGCGCATTGGCGACAACAAAGGCGCGCCTTACGCCTCCGATAACTTCTGGACCATGGGCGACACCGGCCCATGCGGCCCTTGCACCGAGATCTTCTACGATCACGGCGCCGACATCTGGGGCGGCCCACCCGGCTCGCCGGAAGAAGACGGCGACCGCTACATCGAGATCTGGAACAACGTATTCATGCAGTTCAACCGCACCGCCGATGGCGTGTTGCATCCGCTGCCAGCGCCGTCGGTGGACACCGGCATGGGCCTGGAACGGATCAGTGCGGTGCTGCAGCACGTTCACTCCAACTACGAAATCGACCTGTTCCAGAGCCTGCTGAGCGCGTCGGCCAAGGCCATCGGTTGCACCAACGACAACCAGGCCTCGCTGAAAGTGGTCGCCGACCACATCCGTTCCTGCGGCTTCCTGATTGCCGACGGCGTGCTGCCTTCCAACGAAGGTCGTGGCTATGTGCTGCGCCGGATCATTCGTCGCGCCTGCCGTCACGGCAACAAGCTGGGCGCCAAGGGCAGCTTCTTCTATCAGATCGTCGCGGCATTGGTGGCCGAGATGGGTGACGCCTTCCCGGAACTCAAGTCCCAGCAGGCGCATATCGAACGCGTACTCAAGGCTGAAGAAGAGCAATTCGCCAAGACCCTGGAGCAAGGCCTGAAGATCCTCGAGCAGGACCTGGCCGAACTCAAGGGCAACGTGGTCCCGGGCGACGTGGTGTTCAAGCTGTACGACACCTACGGCTTCCCGATGGACCTGACCGGCGACATCGCCCGCGAACGCAACCTGACCCTCGACGAGGAAGGGTTCGAGCGCGAGATGGAAGCCCAGCGGGTGCGTGCGCGTTCCGCCAGCTCCTTCGGCATGGACTACAACAGCCTGGTCAAGGTAGACGTGGCCACCGAGTTCACCGGTTATGCCGGCACCACCGGCTCGGCCAAGATCGTTGCCATCTATAAGGACGGGCAATCGGTCGACATCCTGAGCGAAGGCCAGGAAGGCGTGATCGTGCTGGACAAGACCCCGTTCTACGCCGAGTCCGGCGGCCAGATCGGCGACAGCGGTTACCTGCAGGCGGGCAGCTCGCGTTTCGACGTGCGTGACACCACCAAGACCGGCGGCGCGTTCCTGCACCACGGCGTGCTGGCCTCGGGCAGCCTGATGATCGCCGCCCCGGTGGCCGCCCATGTCGACGCCGAGGTGCGCCATGCCACGTCGCTGAACCACTCCGCCACGCACTTGCTGCACGCGGCGTTGCGCCAGGTGCTGGGCGAGCATGTCCAGCAGAAGGGTTCGTTGGTGGACAGTCAGCGCCTGCGCTTTGACTTCAGCCATTTCGAAGCCATCAAGCCTGAGCAACTCAAGGCGCTGGAAGAGATCGTCAACGCCGAGATTCGCAAGAACTCCCCGGTGGAAACCGAAGAGACCGACATCGAGACCGCCAAGCGCAAGGGCGCGATGGCGTTGTTCGGCGAGAAGTACGGCGACAGCGTGCGCGTGCTGAGCATGGGCGACTTCTCCGTTGAACTGTGCGGTGGTATCCACGCCAACCGGACCGGCGACATCGGCCTGATGAAAATCATCAGCGAAGGTGGCGTGGCATCCGGTGTGCGCCGGATCGAAGCGGTCACCGGCGCCGCGGCCCTGGCGTACCTCAACGCGGCCGAAGAACAACTCAAGGAAGCGGCAACCCTGATCAAGGGCAGTCGCGACAACCTGATCGACAAGCTGTCGGCTGTGCTGGAGCGCAACCGCCTGCTGGAGAAGCAACTCGAGCAGTTGCAGGCCAAGGCCGCCAGCGCCGCGGGCGACGATCTGTCGGCCCAGGCGGTGGACGTCAAGGGCGTGAAGGTGCTGGCCGTGCGTCTGGACGGCCAGGATGGCAAGGCGCTGCTGGCGCTGGTCGATCAACTGAAGAACAAACTCGGCCGCGCAGTGATCCTGCTCGGCAGTGTCCATGAGGAAAAGGTCGTTCTCGTCGCAGGCGTGACCAAAGACCTGACTGGCCAACTCAAGGCCGGTGATTTGATGAAGCAGGCCGCTGCGGCAGTGGGCGGCAAGGGCGGTGGTCGTCCGGACATGGCGCAAGGCGGTGGTACCGACGTCGGCGCCCTGGACGCGGCACTGGCCCAGACCGTTGCATTCGTAGAGCAGGGTATTTAAGGCAGCGTCGCCGGGCTCGTGGTCTAGTGACGGGCCCGGCCGCTGTTTGAGTGATTTATTGGGCGCCCTTCATGGGCAGAGGCGGCTTTGAAATGGCTTTGATCGTACAGAAATTTGGAGGCACCTCGGTCGGCACTGTCGAGAGAATCGAACAAGTCGCCGACAAGGTTAAGAAATTCCGTGAAGCGGGCGATGACCTGGTGGTTGTGCTGTCGGCAATGAGCGGCGAGACCAACCGTCTGATCGATCTGGCCAAGCAAATCAGCGGCGACCAGCAACCGGTTCCCCGTGAGCTGGACGTGATTGTTTCCACCGGCGAGCAGGTGACCATCGCCTTGCTGGCCATGGCGCTGATCAAGCGTGGCGTGCCGGCGGTGTCCTACACCGGCAACCAGGTGCGTATCCTGACGGACAGCGCGCACAACAAAGCGCGTATCCTGCAGATCGACGACCAGAAGATTCGCGGCGACCTGAAGGCTGGCCGTGTCGTGGTTGTCGCCGGTTTCCAGGGCGTGGACGAGCAGGGCAATATCACCACCCTCGGCCGTGGCGGTTCCGACACCACGGGCGTAGCACTGGCGGCGGCTCTCAAGGCTGACGAATGCCAGATCTACACCGATGTGGACGGTGTCTACACCACCGACCCACGGGTGGTGCCTGTGGCCCAGCGCTTGGACAAGATCACGTTCGAAGAAATGCTGGAAATGGCCAGTCTCGGCTCGAAGGTGTTGCAGATCCGGGCGGTCGAATTCGCCGGCAAATACAACGTTCCGCTGCGCGTCCTGCACAGCTTCAAAGAGGGTCCGGGCACCCTCATTACTATTGATGAAGAGGAATCCATGGAACAGCCGATCATTTCCGGCATCGCTTTCAACCGCGATGAGGCCAAGCTGACCATCCGTGGCGTGCCAGACACCCCCGGCGTGGCGTTCAAGATTCTCGGCCCGATCAGTGCCGCGAACATCGAAGTCGACATGATCGTGCAGAACGTCTCGCACGATAACACCACTGACTTCACCTTCACCGTGCACCGCAACGACTACCAGTCTGCCGAAGCGATCCTGAAAAAGACCGCTGGCGAGATCGGTGCCCGGGAAGTGGTGGGCGATACCAAGATCGCCAAGGTCTCGATCGTCGGTGTCGGCATGCGTTCCCACGCAGGCGTGGCCAGCCGCATGTTCGAATCCCTGGCCAAGGAAAGCATCAACATCCAGATGATCTCTACTTCGGAAATCAAGGTTTCCGTGGTGATCGAAGAGAAATACCTGGAACTGGCCGTGCGCGCCCTGCACACGGCTTTCGAGCTCGACGCTGCTGCCCAGCAGGGCGAGTAAAGCGTTATCCAGAGGGCGCGGTTGGACCGCGCCCTTTGTTTTTCTGAATGGCGCGTCCCAAAACTGTTCTTTTGCCCGCGCTGGTCAATACTAGGCCTGTAGGCTTCGACCGTTTCGGTTGTAGGTCCAATGCCTTTTTTTTGCAGACTGTTGTCCCTTAAGTGAATTGCGTGAGGAGAAAGGTATGCTGATTCTGACTCGTCGGTGTGCAGAAAGCCTGATTATTGGCGATGGCGAAATCACCGTGACCGTGCTCGGCGTCAAAGGAAACCAAGTGCGTATCGGCGTCAACGCCCCGAAAGAGGTTGCTGTACACCGGGAGGAAATCTACCTGCGTATCAAGAAAGAGAAGGACGACGAACCAAGCCATTAATTTTTATCGATTTTTATGTTTGCAAACGGGGATGAAGGTGGTTAATATACGCCCCGTGTTGCGGAGAGCTGGCCGAGTGGCCGAAGGCGCTCCCCTGCTAAGGGAGTACACCTCAAAAGGGTGTCGGGGGTTCGAATCCCCCGTTCTCCGCCATTATTCGTTTAGTGCGTCAGAACCTGGCTTGATCAGTAAGTGTTTGAAATTACTGAAAAAAGCGCTTTACAAAAGGATTTGACGACCTATAATGCGCGGCAACAAATGCACTCGTAGCTCAGCTGGATAGAGTACTCGGCTACGAACCGAGCGGTCACAGGTTCGAATCCTGTCGAGTGCACCAAACACCAAAAAGCCCGCGTTTAACGCGGGCTTTTTGCTGTCTATGATTTGCCTTTCACGCACCCCCTTTCATCGAACACGACCTCTGCGCTGCGACCTTTCTTCGCCTTGTAGGTATACCGTGTGTTCGAATTCCGAATCTTGATTGAGTCTGGCTTGCCCAGGGCGCTCTCGACGTCCTGTTGGCTCATGCCAACGACGATTCGTCGCTCCAGAATGGCATCGCGGCGTTGCCTGGCATCGATGAGGTTCCCGCAGCGGTCCTGGAACTGGCCGACCACGGTCGGCTCCTTGCGGGTGGTTGTGTTGCCGGATGTTTGCCAGCGCTCCGCTTCGGGCAGCATCGCCTCGGTCGTCGGCTCGATCGAACCTGGGCTGTAGGGATGGATCTGCTGGAGTGACAGGGCTTCACCCGGGCCACAACTCAAGGTGGTGAATGTCACGTGCCCCGCGATGCTTTCGCAGCGATGCACGGTTTGCCCGGCGGCCCACAAAGGCAGGCAGGGCAGGCTGGCGAGCAGGATCAGGTAGTGGTTGATGGGCATCCGGTCGTCCTCCTTGACGGTGCAGAAGAACAGGGTAGACGCCGCATTCCTGTCGAGGCGTGTGTTTTCTTTTCCGGATAAGTCGTCGTAAAGCGCAAGGTTCAGCCTGCGTTCAGGTTTGTCTCGCAAGCGCTTGTTCTTGCCATGATTTTTTAGCGTTTTAAAGCGTCAAGCGGTGTATGATTGCGCCCGTCAGCCCCGCCGGGGCTTTGGAATATCTCCATGGACTTACCCAGTAGTTACTCAATATTTAGTTTTGCCAATCATGAATTAACTGATTGATCCTTCCGGCGTGCTCCACTGCTGGGAGTGGAGTTCGCCTATGACCCAAGTAGAAGTAAAAAAAACGCAGGAAAGCCTTCAGGATCGTCTCGCTCAAGTCGTTGAGCTGCTGCAGCGCCAACGGGTCGTCGAAGACCTGACGCATCGCCAGGAAGGCCCGAATCATGACCGGGTCGAGAACCTGGTCCACCGGCAGAATCTCGTCGAGCTGCAACGCAAGCTCGATGACCTGCACTCCGCCGACGTCGCCTACATTCTTGAAGCCTTGCCCCTGGAAGAGCGTCTGACGGTCTGGCAGTTGGTCAAGGCTGATCGAGACGGTGACATCCTGCTCGAAGTGTCGGACTCGGTTCGCGAAACCCTGATCGCCGACATGGATGATCATGAGTTGCTGGCGGCGGCCAAGGAAATGGACGCCGACGAACTCGCCGACCTTGCGCCCGAACTGCCACGGGACGTTGTCCACGAACTGATGGAAGCCCTCGACGGCCAGCAACGTGAGCGTGTGCGCTCGGCGTTGTCCTATGACGAGGAGCAGGTCGGTGCGTTGATGGACTTCGAGATGGTGACGATCCGCGAGGATGTCAGCCTTGAAGTGGTCTTGCGTTACCTGCGTCGTCTCAAGGAGCTGCCAGGCCATACCGACAAGCTTTTCGTGGTCGATTACGACGGTGTGCTCAAGGGCGTGCTGCCCATCAAGCGTTTGCTCGTCAACGACCCGGAAAAGCAGGTGGCCGAGGTCATGGCCAGCGATCCGGTGAGCTTTCATCCGGACGAAGACGCCTACGATGCGGCCCAGGCATTCGAACGTTATGACTTGATTTCCGCACCGGTGGTCGACAAGAACGGCAAGCTGATCGGCCGTCTGACCATCGATGAAATGGTCGACTTGATTCGTGAGGAAAGCGAAAGCGAAGTCCTCAACATGGCCGGTCTGCGCGAAGAAGAAGACATCTTCGCCTCGGTCTGGAAGTCCCTGCGTAACCGCTGGGCCTGGCTGGCGATCAACCTGATCACGGCGTTTGTCGCCTCCCGGGTCATCGGCCTGTTCGAAGGCTCCATCGAGAAGCTGGTGGCGCTCGCGGCGCTGATGCCTATCGTCGCCGGTATCGGTGGCAACTCCGGTAACCAGACCATCACCATGATCGTCCGTGCCATGGCGCTGGACCAGGTCAGCACCGGCAATACGTCGCGATTGATGCGCAAGGAACTGGCGGTCTCCTTGATCAATGGCGTGATTTGGGGGGGGGTGATTGGTGTGGTGGCTTATCTGCTTTATGGCAGCTGGTCGCTGGGGGTGGTCATGACGGCCGCAATGACGCTCAACCTGCTGCTGGCGGCATTGATGGGGGTCTTGATCCCCATGACCCTGGCCCGTATGGGGCGCGATCCTGCCATGGGTGCCAGTGTCATGATTACCGCGGTGACCGACAGCGGCGGGTTCTTCATTTTCCTGGGGTTGGCGACGATTTTCCTGCTCTGAGTCGCTCATCGAGAAACCCGCCTGTTGGCGTAGAACTGTTCGCTTGGAAAAAAGCGGCGCTTCTTTCAGAAATGGGAAGCGCCGTTTTTTTTGAGCTTTTTTCGATTGGTGGGGCGCCGAGATCGAGCGTCCAAAGCAAGAGCAACCGGCAGGTCCAGCCGCTATGCAATGGCACTACCGCTATCGCGAGCAAGCTTGCTCCCACATGGGGCTGCGGGTGATTGACCGATATGAGGTCACCAGCAATTGCTTCTATCGGGCCTGGGCAAACGCCAGGCACAAAAAAGCCAGCACGAGGCTGGCTTGAGTGTTTTGGCTGTGATCAGGTCGGTTCTGCGGCCATCTCTACGTCATGGGCAATCAGCGAAACGAGGGCGTTCTGCTGACGGTGGGAGAGTTGTCGGAAGCGTTGAAGCAGCTCGCGCTCATGCAAAGACAGCTCCGGGCTGTCCAGGCGCATGCTCAGCTCTTCACCCAGTGCACCTTCCTGAATCAGACTTTGCTCCAGGCGCGCAATGATTTCAGAGTTCATGCTGCGATGATGATTACGAGCCACCTCGGCAATGCGTTCCCGCATTCCGTCTGGCAGACGTACGACGAACTTGTCAGCCGTACGGCTGGAATAAATTGCCTTTGTCATTGGGCGCATATTTATTTAACCGGTTAGTTCAGGGGAGCGGTTCTCGGGATTGGCCGCAGGATGTCGATAGGACAAGCTCCACTGCCAAATGTTCAACCTGAATTGTTAAGAGGCCCGCATCATGCCTCAAAATTGCCAGATCATTGGCGCCAATTCTGTGACAAATTCTGATCCGGGTAAAGGCGTTATGCCAGCACCTTTCATCAAAAAATGCGGACTGGTTGGAAAAAAACAACAGGTTCGCATTTTGTGACCGTCGAATTGTGTCGTTGTGCCATACCGTCTGGCGGATAACGGAAATGGACAAAAGCACCTGCCGTCCCTGTCTTGTACAGGATAGTGGCAAATGGCCGATTTACTAGGATAAACGAGTCTGGGACAGATGAATGGTGGTCATCCTCGGCCGCTAAGGCCTTGTCTGTCTTCCAGGCGGTACCATTTGCCTACACTTAAAAAACAGCGACGACATGACAAACGCAGGGCAGGTCGTTACCATGCACGCCGTCCCGTGCACCGCGTTTCTCGTGGTCGACTCGTGTCTCAGTAGCTCAATTGGATAGAGCATCCCCCTCCTAAGGGGAAGGTTGGCAGTTCGAACCTGCCCTGGGACACCATTATAAACAGTGGGTTAGCGCAATTGCCGCTGACTTTTCCTGCTTGAATCCCACATCCCCCGTACGATTCAACCTCGGCTTGGGCTTGCCGTTCATGCCTCGCACAGCGCCTCATTCCCCCAAGCTGTGACCAACTGCCCATTTTTACCCATTTGTATCGAACATATTTCGGTCACGGGAAACTTTCTCCCCTCTCTGCCATCAGACCGTCTCGGTACGTTGTAGGACTTTTCCTTCGTTTCCGATGGATTACGTACCTCGTTATTTATCTGTGTCAGTGTCAATGCCGCTTCCGGCGGGCCTGACTCACCATGTCTTCGATTCAGGCCACAAGGATGTGACATGCAGCCAGCCGCACCCTGCCGAACGCGTAAACCGAACAGCCCTCGCCGTTGTGCTGGTGGAACCCGTTCATCCGCACAGAACGCCAAGCGTCTCGCCCTGCTGCTGATAGCGGCGTGGATGACGGGCGCGTGGAGCGCTGCGCAGGCGGCCGGACCTGAAGAAGAACTGCTGCGCCAGCAAGAGCGCGAACGGGTTTTGCGCGATCAGTTGGAGTCCCGGCCCGACGTGCGTCTGCAGGCAGCACCCGTGGGTGAAGGTGCCGAGCGCTTGCCCGCCAAGGAAAGTCCCTGCTTTGCCATCAATGACATCCGCCTGATCGGCGAGGCGTCGGAAAAATTCCAGTGGGCGTTGCGCGCCGCCAATCCCAAGGATGATCCCGCCATCGGTCGTTGCCTCGGCGGTGGCGGGATCAACCTGACGATGAAGCGCATGCAGAATGCGATCATCGAGGCCGGCTACGTCACCACTCGCGTACTCGCCGAAGCCCAGGACTTGAACAGCGGGGTGCTGGTGTTGACCCTGGTGCCAGGGCGCATTCGCGAGATTCGTTTCGAGGAGGGTACCAGCGCCCGCGCCAATGCCTGGAACGCGATGCCGGCCAATCCTGGCGATCTGCTCAACTTGCGCGACATCGAACAGGCGCTGGAGAACTTCAAGCGCGTGCCGACCGCAGAGGCCGACATCAAGATCGCGCCAGCCCGTGCCGCCGACGCCAGGCCCGGTGAGAGCGACGTGGTGATCGCCTGGAGCCAGCGGTTCCCCGCCCGGGTGAGCCTGTCGGTGGACAATTCCGGCAGCAAGAGCACGGGCAAATACCAGGGCAACGTATCGCTGTCCTTGGACAACCTGCTGTCGCTCAACGATTTGTTCTACGCCAGCGTCAACCATGACTTGGGCGGCGGCGAGTCCGGGCACCGCGGTTCCGATGGCAACACGCTGCATTATTCGCTGCCGTTCGGTTACTGGCAGTTGGGGTTCACCAGCAGCGAATACAACTACGAACAGTCTGTCGCCGGCGCTAACCAGTCCTATCAGTACCGAGGCGAGAGTCGTAACAACGAGTTGCGCCTGTCACGCCTGCTGTACCGCGACGCCGTTCGCAAGACCACCGCTTGGGGCAGCCTGTGGACGCGCTCGTCGGAGAACTTCATCGACGACACCGAAATCGGCAACCAGAAACGCCGCATGGCCGGCTGGCAGTTGGGGCTGGACCATCGGGAATTCATTGGCGCTTCGATTCTTGACCTGGGCGTTGCCTATCGTCGTGGCACCGGTGCCCACGACGCGCTCAGGGCACCTGAGGAAGATTTCGACGCCGGTACGTCACGCTCGCAGATCATCACCGCCGATGCCCAATTGCAGGTGCCGTTCCAGGTCGGCGATCAGCGCCTGCGCTACATCGGTGGCTGGCGCGCGCAATGGAACCGTACGCCGTTGGTGCCCCAGGACCGCTTCTCCATCGGCGGGCGCTACAGCGTGCGCGGCTTCGATGGTGAAAACATTCTTTCCGCCGACCGTGGCTGGACCCTGCGCAACGAAATCGGCCTGTCCCTGGGCCAGACCGGCCAGGAGCTCTACACCGGCATCGACTATGGCGAAGTCAGCGGCCAGTCCAGTGAGTTCCTGATCGGCCAGCGCCTGGCGGGGGCCGTGGTGGGTATACGCGGCGGTTACAAGGGCCTGTCCTATGACTGGTCGGTAGGTACGCCGTTGAAGAAACCCGATGGTTTCGAGACGGCCAACGTGACCAGCGCGTTCACCGTCATCTGGTCATTCTGAGGTGATCCCATGCAGTTCGAGACGCTAGACATTATCGCTCCTGGCCTGATCGACGAACCCTGGAGCGAAGCTGCGGTGTTCGGCTCCGCCACTTGGTTGTGGATGCATTCCAAGGCCCATCGCGATGCGCCGTTGCACACCTTGCCGACATTGCTGTTGCCGGCGCTCAAGCATCGCCAGTTCGTGCTCGGCTCTGAACACGGCAAGCCGGTGTTCTACCTGTCCTGGCTCAACCTCGACGAGGCGGCAGAGCAACGTTACCTGCGCCAGTCGCCGCTGGCGCTGAGCCAAGAGGACTGGAACAGCGGCGAACGTCTCTGGCTCAACGACTGGGTCGCCCCCTTTGGCCACACGGCGGTGTTGAGCCGCTTGTTGCAACGTCACCTTTTCATCGATCGCTGCGCTCGAGCCCTCTATCACCGAGGCGACGAGCGTGGCCTGCGGGTCAAGACATTCCAAGGGATCGGGGTCATCCCCGAACAGGCCCAGGCCTGGTTTGCCGCCCACCCGCTGGCAGTCAAAGCGTAACTCCAACCACTGGTCGTGCGGGCAGGCTCCGCAAATGGAATTGCTATGAACAAGCATCTGTACCGAATCGTTTTCAACAAGGCCCGCGGCCTGTTGATGGTCGTAGCCGAGAACGTCACCAGCCAGGTCAAGGCGCCGGGGACCCGCTCCGGGCCGACGACGGGCGCAGCGGCTTGCACGGCGACATTGAGGGCGTTGCGCTTTGCCGTGATGACAGCGATCGGCCTGGTGTCCTTGAGCGTCGCACCGACCTGGGCCGGCACCATCGTCGCCGATCCAGGCGCTCCGGCTGGCCAACAACCGACGGTGATACAAAGCGCCAACGGCACGCCGCAGGTGAATATCCGCGCGCCCAGTGCCGGCGGGGTCTCGCGCAACACCTACAACCAGTTCGATGTCGACAGCCGGGGGGTGATTCTCAACAACGGCACAGGCAACAGCCAGACGAAACTGGGCGGTTGGATCGAAGGCAACCCGATGTTGGGCAATGGCAGCGCGCGGGTCATCCTCAACGAAGTCAACTCCAGTAACCCCAGCCAATTGCGCGGTTACGTCGAAGTCGCCGGCCAGCGTGCCGAAGTGGTCATCGCCAACCCCTCCGGTATCACTTGCAACGGTTGCGGCTTCATCAACGCCGACCGGGCCACCCTCAGCACCGGCCGCGCGCAGTTGGAGAACGGTCGCATCACGGGCTACACCGTGCAGGGCGGCGCGATCAACATCGAAGGCAAAGGCCTGGATGCCCGCGAGGCCGACTACACGGACCTGATTGCCCGCTCGGTGCAGGTCAACGCCGGGGTGTGGGCCAACGACTTGAAGGTCACCGCCGGACGTAATCAGGTCAATGCCGACAACACCCAGGCCACGCCGCTGCCGGGCACCGAGGGAGAAAAACCCACCGTTGCCATCGACGTCGCCAAGCTCGGCGGCATGTATGCCGGGAAGATCATGCTGGTGGGCACGGAGTCCGGCGTGGGGGTGCGCAATGCCGGGCAGATCGGCGCCATGGCTGGCGAGGTGGTGATCAGCGCCGACGGCAAATTGCAAAACCAGGGGGCGATCAGCAGCGCAACGGCGACGCAAATCACTGCCGCCAGCGTCGACAACAGCGGCACGCTCTACGCCAAGGGCGACCTGAAGCTCGACAGCATCGGTGATATCGACAACGGCGGCACCGTTGCCAGCCAGAACCACACCACACTCACCGCCAAGACCATTCGCAGCACCGAGGCGTCGAGCCTGGCGGCGGGCGTTGGCGCGGACGGCAAGCTGGGCAAGAGTGGCAACCTCGCGCTACGGGCCACCACGATCAAGGCGCAAGGCCAGAACCTTGCCGGCGGCGATGTTGGCGTCGAGGCCGCTGACCTGGACCTGAGTGGCAGCCAGACCCTGGGCAGCAACGTCACGCTGACGGCCAGTTCCGGCGATGCCAACCTCAGTGGCAGCCAAGTCGATGCGACCCAGGTGCTGACCGCCAAAGCGGCCAAGACCCTGCGCACCGATGCGGCCAAAGTCAGCGCTGGCAACCTGCAATTGAGTGCGCGGGATGTGTCCAATGCCGGCGGTGAACTGGTGCAGACCGGCACCGCCGACACGTCGATCAGCGTCGCCGCCACGCTCGACAACAGCGGTGGCCGTATAGCCTCCAACGCCGGCAACCTGAAGCTTGGCGCCAATCGCCTCGACAACAGCAACGGCAAGGTCGAGCACGCCGGCAAAGGCACCCTGGACATCCAGGCCAACCAGTTGGCCGGCAGCAAAGGCACTCTGGCGAGCAATGGCAAGTTGAGTGTCAAGGCCAGTGAGGTGGTGGTCGATGACGGCCTGACCCAAGGTCAACAGATCACGCTCGACACCACGACCCTGTCCAACCAGCGTGGGCGCATTCTCCAGACCGGCGCGCAACCGTTGCAGGTCACCGCCCGTGAACGCTTCGACAATCAGGCCGGGCAAGTCAGCGGTCCTGCAGCGGTGGTTTTGAAGGTCGGCACGTTGAACAACCAGGGCGGCAAAGTCCTCGCCACCGATAACGGTGCGTTGACCGTCACGGCCGACAAAGAGATCAATAACGGCGGCGGGACGCTGGCCGCCAGCGGTACGACAAAGGTCAGCGGCGAGGCGCTGGATAATACCCAAGGCACGGTGAGTGCCGGCGGTGAGCTGGACGCGACGTTCGATCGCTTGAACAACATCGGTGGCACGCTGGCCGCGACCCAGCGCATGCAGATCATCGCCGGGCAGTTGAACAACACCAACGGCGTGCTGGGCTCGGTGAAGTCCGGGTTGCTGGTCAGTGTCTCGGCGGATGCGCTGAACAACAGCGGCGGGCGCCTTGAAGCACTGGGCGATATCACGCTGTCGGCCCAAGGTTTGAATAACCAGGGCGGGGTGATCAGTGGCCAGGCCCTGGACCTGAACAGCCACGGCCTGCTGATGGACAACAGCCAGGGCACGTTGAATGCCGGCGCGACCCTCGACCTGCGCAGCGGTGAGTTGCGCAACGCGGCGGGCCTGATCCAGGCCAAGGGCAGGCTGTTCATCGACACCGGCAGCCAGGCGCTGAACAACCTTCAGTCCGGCACCACCCAGGGCATCAGCGGCCAGGACGCGGTGGAAATCCACAGCGCCCATTTCAACAACAGCGCCGGTTTCCTCGGAGCCAAGGGCGCGCTGGTGCTCAAGGCCACCGACCTGACCAACGGCAGCGGCGGCCAGATCATTGGCCAGAAGAGCGTTCAGGTCGAAGGCGCCCGGGTGGATAACCGCGGCGGTCAGTTGCAGGGCCTCGGCGATGTCCAGTTGGTGCTGGGTGAGACCCTCAACAACCAGGGCGGACTGGTGCGCAGCGCGGGCACCCTGGGCGTGACTGCCGACGTGCTCGACAACAGCGCCACCCAAGGTGCCAACCAGGGGCTCGAAGGTCGCACCATGAGCCTGGCGCTCAACACCTTCGGCAACCAGGCCGGTGCCGTGCGCGCCGACCAAGGGTTGTCCATCGGCGTCAGCCAGGCGTTGGATAACCAGGGCGGCCTGATTTCCTCGGGGGCGGGCCTGACCATCACCGACCGCGATCCGGCGCAACGTCGCCAGTCGGTGCACAACCTCGACGGGACCTTGCTCGCCGGCAGCCTGTTGTCCCTCAACGCCGCCTATTACGCGGGCACCGGTCGGGCCCTGAGCCTGGGCGACCTGACGTTCAGCCTGCAAAGTGGCCTGGACCTGAGTGGACAGATCCAGGCCAATAACAAGGTTGACCTGAGCACCGATGGGGCTTTCAACAACAGCGGAAAACTGCTGGCGGGCAATCTCCTGCTGGTGCACTCGCAGACGCTGGACAATGCCACCAACGGCGAGATCAGCGCCGGCCAGGTTCGCTTGAACATCAACGACAGCCTGACCAACCGTGGCCTGATCGACGGCCAGCAAGTGCGTGTGCAAGCGCTGTCGCTGAATAATCTGGGCACCGGGCGCCTGTACGGTGATCGATTGGCGATCGCCACCTCGACACTGAGCAACCGCGATGAGAACGGTATCGCCGCGACCATCGCCGCCCGCGAGTCGCTGGACATTGGCACCGGCACCCTGGACAACCGCGAACGGGCGCTGATCTTCAGTGCCGGGGACCTCGCCATCGGCGGTGCGCTGAGCGCCACTGACAAGGCCCAGGACCGGGCCCAACTGCTAACCAACGCCAGCGCGACCATCGAGGCCCTCGGCAACCTGTCGCTCGATGTGCAAAGCGTGCGCAACACCAACGAACACTTCAGCACCCAACAGGTGGAAGTCAGCCGCACGGCCTTGCAGGAGTTCCAGCTCAGCGGTTCGCCGAACCGCTACCAGGGTGACCAGATTTCCCTGCGTAACGATGAGGTCCTTTACCTCTACACGCCTGAGGGGCGCAAAGACAACTGGAACCGCTACGACTACACCCGCGTGGTCCAGGAAACCCAGATCGCCACCTCGGCGCCGGCGCAGATCCTCTCTGGCGGGACGATGCAAATCAACGCAGGCGATGTGCTCAACGACAAGAGCCGCATCATCGCCGGTGGGCTGTTGCAGGCCAACATTGCCAGCCTGACCAACACCGAATTGACCGGCCAGCGCACCACCACCGACAGTGGTACCGCTACGAATTTCTATCGCATCCAGCGCAAGGGCCGGGACCGCCAAGGAACAGCCGTCACGGCCTACACGCCTGCCCCCTTGATCCAGGACATCACCCTGCAACCGACCGTGTTCGCCCAGAACGCCGCTGGCAACGGGACCGGCACCCAGATCAGTGCCCGCACCGCACAGGCCGTCAGCGAGCAGGTAGCCGCCACAGGCACGGTCAGCGCCCCGGTCGACAGGACCTATCAAGTGGCACCCATCGTTCAGGTCGCGGCCCAGACCACCCTGAACGGCAAGGGCGTCGCCGAGCAGATCCGCAGCGGCGGGCCATCCCTGGCATTGCCGAACAACAGCCTGTTCAGCACCAACCCACAGAGCACCAGCAGCTACCTGATCGAAACCGATCCGCGTTTTGCCAGCTATCGCACCTGGCTGTCGTCGGACTACATGTTGCAGCGCCTGCAAGTCGACCCGGCACTGACGCAACAACGTCTGGGCGACGGTTTCTACGAGCAGAAGCTGATTCGCGAGCAAGTGGCGCAACTCACCGGCCGACGTTTCCTCGACGGCTACGCCAATGACGAAGTGCAATACCGTGCCCTGATCGACAACGCCGTGACCGTCGCCAGCCAGTGGCAACTGGTGCCCGGCGTGGCCCTGACCTCCGCGCAGATGGCCCAGTTGACCAGCGACATTGTCTGGCTGGTGCAGAAACAGGTGACCCTGGCCAACGGCGACACCCGCAACGTGCTGGTGCCGCAAGTGTACGTACGGGTCCAGGAAGGCGACCTCAACGGCTCCGGCGCCCTGATTGCCGGGCAGCAGTTGAACCTGAACATCGCCGGCGACCTGGTCAACAGTGGCAGCCTCGCCGGGCGCAGCGTCATGGCGATCACCGCGCAGAACATCGAGAACCTCGGTGGGCGTATCCAGGCCGACAAGGCGGCGCTCACCGCGCGGGAAAACCTCAACAACCTCGGCGGCCTGATCGGTGCCGTGGACAGCCTGTCGGTCAAGGCCGGGCAGGACATCAACGTCATCTCCAGCAGCCGGGACAGCAGCAGTGCTCAAGGCACCCGCACCAACCTGTCGCGGGTCGCCGGGCTGTTCGTCAGCGGCGCCCAGGGCACGATGGGCGTGAGCGCCGGCAACGACCTCAACCTCACCGGGGCCCAGGTGGTCAATGCCGGCAAGGGCGGCAGTACGTTGCTGGAGGCGGGCAAGAACATCAACCTGGCCACCGTCGGCGAAGCGCACGAGCAAGGGCTGGCCTGGAACGGCAGCAACTGGCGCAAGGACGCCAGCCGGACCGAAGTCGGCTCCCTGGTCCAAGGGCAGGGCGACGTGCGCTTGAGCGCGGGCCAGGACCTTAACGCCCGCGCCGCCCGTGTCACCAGCGAGCAAGGCGCGGTATTCGCCGAGGCCAAGCGCGACGTCAACCTGACCGCCGGCCAGAACTACCAGTTCGCCGATGAAGCGCACAAGGTCAAAGGCAGCAACGGGATGTTCTCCAGCAAGACCACCACCACCCGTGACACGATCAGCCAGACCTCGGTCGAAGGTTCCACCCTGAGTGGCGAGCAGACCTATGTGCAGGCCGGTCGCGACATCAACCTCAAGGGCAGCAACGTGGTGTCCACGACCCAGACGGTTCTGGTGGCGGACAACAACGTCAACATCGAAGCCGACACCGCCAGCAGCAGCGAGCGCCACGACAAGTCCGTGAAGAAAAGCGGCCTGTTCAGCGGCGGTGGCATCGCCGTCACCCTGGGGACCCAGCAACAGAGCGTCAAGGACCTCACCACCGAGCACACGGCTGCGGCCAGCACCGTCGGCTCGACCGCCGGCGATGTGTTGATCGAAGCGGGCAAGGGCTATCGCCAGGTGGGCAGCCAGGTGTCGGCGCCACAAGGCAACATCGACGTCACGGCGCAGACCATCGACGTCGTCGAGGCGCGCAACACCCGCGAACGCGAGCGTGAAACCCTGTTCAAGCAGACCGGGTTCACCCTCACCGTGACCAACCCGGTGATCAGCGCGATCCAGACGTCCCAGCAAATGAAACATGCGTCGGAGAAAACCGACGACGGGCGCATGAAGGCCCTGGCCGCCGCCACTGCCGTGCTGGCCGCCAACAACGCGGCGACCGCCGTGGCGATGGACCCGGGTTCGGCGGGCGGGATCAACATCAGCCTGTCGCTGGGCACCAAGAAGAACGAAAGCACGACCACCTACACCAGCGACAGCGCGGCCGGCTCGACCATGACCGCCGGCAATGACATCCGCCTGCGCGCCACGGGCGCCGGGGCCGCCAGCGACATCACCGTGCAAGGCAGCGAGATCAAGGCCGGACGCAACGCCAGCCTGCTGGCGGACGGTGACATCAACCTGCTCGCCGCGCGCAATACCGACAAGCAGGAAACCGACAGCAAAGGCACCAGCGCGAGCATCGGCATCGGCTTTTCCCTGGGCGGTACCCGCAACGGTTTCACCCTGGACCTGGGAGCATCCGGCAGTCGCGGCCAGGCGGATGGCGATGGACTCACCCACACCAATACCCATGTCCAGGCAGGCAACCAGTTGCTGCTGGCCTCCGGCGGCGACACCAACCTCAAAGGCGCGGTGGCCAGTGGCAAACAGGTCCTGGCCGACATCGGCGGCGACCTGAACATCGAAAGCCTGCAAGACACCAACACCTACGTGGTCGATGAGAAGAGCCTGGGCTTTGGCATCAGCCTGTGCATTCCGCCGTTCTGCTACGGCATGAGTTCGGTCAGCGGTGCCAGTGGCAGCTTCGGTGCCACGGATATCGATTCCAACTACGCCAGCGTGACCGAGCAATCGGGCATCAAGGCCGGGGACGACGGCTTCGACATTCGCGTGGGTGGCAACACCGACCTGGTTGGCGGCATCATCGCCAGTAGCGACAAGGCGGTGCAGGACGGCAAGAATCGCCTGGTCACCGCCAGCCTCACCAGCCGCGACATCAAGAACAAGGCCGAGTACGACGCCAGCACCGTCAGCGTCGGTGGCGGCTATCGCGAAGTCGGCAAGGACCAGCAGGGCAACGCCACCAGCGGCGGCACGCAAACCCCTGGCACCGATTTGCCGAAGAACGATAACGACCTCAGCGCCACCATGCCGATTGCCATCAGTGCCAGCGACGACGCCAGCAGTGTCACCCGCAGCGGCATCAGCGGCGGCACCATCGTCATCAGCAACGATGCCGAGCAACAGAAGCGCACCGGCAAGAATGGCGAGCAAACCGTCGCCAGCCTCAACCGCGATGTCTCCAGCGACCGCGACACCACCAACACGCTCAAGCCGATCTTCGACGAAGACGAAATCCGTGCCGGTTTCGAGATCGTCGGAGCGTTCGCCAACGAGGCCAGCACCTTGCTCGCCAACAAGGCCAAGGAAGTCGACCTCAAGCGCAAACAGGCCGAGGCGGCTCAGGCAGCGGCCCTGGATCCCAACGCCCAACTCACCGACACCGAACGCCTGGCGCTGCTCGGCAATGCTCAGCGCCTCAATGCCGAAGCCAGCGGCATTGCCGACAAGTGGGGCGCGGGCGGTACCTACCGGCAGATCACCACCGCCCTGGTGGGCGCGGCCAGCGGCAACATCAGTGGCGGCAACAGTGCGTTCGTCCAAGGGCTGGTGGTCAATTACGTGCAACAGCAGGGCGCCGGCTACATCGGCGACCTGGTGGCGGACGGCAAGCTCACCGAAGGCTCGCCGCTGCACGCCGCCCTGCACGGCATCGTCGCCTGCGCGGGTGCCGCCGCCAGCAGCCAGAGCTGTGGCAGCGGTGCCGCGGGCGCGGCGGCATCGAGCCTGCTCACCGGCCTGTTCTCCGAAGCCAGCCCCGATGAAAGCGAATCCCAGCGTGAAGCCAAGCGTAACCTGATTGTCAGCATCGTCACTGGGCTGGCGGCCACCAGCTCCTCGCTGGACCCGGCCACCGCCACCAGCGCGGCCGGCGCCGCCGTGGACAACAACTGGCTGGCGACCCAGCAATTGGTCCAGGCCGAGAAGGAATACAGCGAGGCCGATGGGCTGCTGGCGAAGGCGCAAGTGATCGCCAAATGGGGGTACATCAACCAGAAGCAAGACGTACTGACCCGCTTCGGCGTGGGCAAAGGCCTGGTGCAAGCGGGCTGGAGCGACGTCGAGGGCCTGGCGCAATTCCTCCTCCATCCGGTTGACGGAATCAACGGCCTCAAAGCCCTGATCAACGACCCCGAGGCCCGCAAGCAGTTCGGCGATGGCGTGGTCAACGAACTCAACGCCAAACTCGACCGCGTGAAAGACGCTCTGGAAAACGGCGGCGACGACCGCGCCGTGCAACTGGGCCAGGATATTGGCGAGCTCGTCTGGCAGGTTGGCAGTATTGCCACGGGCGTGGGTACGGCAGCCAAAGGCGGCGTGGCGCTGGCAAAAACCGGGATCAGGGTGGGGGCGGAAGGGCTTGAAAAGATGGCCGATATGGCCAAAATTGCCAAAGCCGAAGCGTCGGCTGGTAAGCCGGTGCAGTGGAGCAGCGTGGAGGGGGCGTATAGCGGGAAACTTGAGGGGGGGTATGGCCCTGGCACGACGACCGTTAATGGGAAGGTTGTTGAGAATCCGGGGGAGTATAGTGTTGGGGCAAAAGGGCCTGGAAGTAAGGCCGATGACTTGCTGCCAAACCTCAATACCCGGGTACTTACCGAGACTGAGGCAAGAGCCTTGGGGGGTGAAAATAAAGGCCTGATTTATGTTGCTGAAGGGCCGAAAGGAAAACCAGATGCACAGGACTTTCAGGCGGGTACCAATGGTGCGTTTACTGATTTAGCTACCGGTAAAGGAGGGGTGCCAGCTCTGCGCTACACCAACCCTAACGAAAAAGGTGTCAATTTTGTTAAGTTTGACGGAATTGAGAAGGCTGCTGATGGTTCGTCTGTTATGTTAATTGATGCTAAGACAAAGTTGGCTATTTGGAGCCCTTCAACACAGAAGTCGGTTATGGATACTTTGCAGCGTGTGAAATCTGCCTTGGATCAGAATCCAGGATATAAAGTTGTATATGAATTTCCGAATCCCAAGGTTGAGGCGCAGGCCAAGGCTTTCATTAGATCCAATGGTTTCGACAAAATTATTAGTACTAGGACAAGAACCCCATGAGTGCAGCAGATATAGAACTATGGATTTATGCGCGTCCTGACGGAGCTCTAACTATAGATCAGCGACATGCTGAAGTCATGGATAGGATGTCTCAGATTGGTGCTCCTTTAGGCTTTGCGGGTCTTGAACTTCCGGCTGCGCCGAGTTGCGGTGATGGTTTGGTTGCTACCTATACAGTTAAACTTCCCATCAGAGGGCTTAGATTTGTGGGGGACTATGCGTATCGTGGTGAGCGATACATATATAAGGATAGGGCCTCCTATGACGAGCATTTGCGTTTTGGGTTTAAGGTGTCAAATAAGGCTATTGATTATGGTCTTGTTGTGAATGAGTATTTGCCAAAAGTGGTTGAGGCATTTAAAGGATATAAGGCTCAAGTATCCTACGATCTTTATGGTCTATATTATCAGGGAGGATTGAATGATGATAACTCGATTTATAATCGGTTGCGTGAAGACGAGGCAGTAGATGTTGATGGGCGCAACAATATTTATACGTTATACCCCGCGCAGTTCTGGGATGCAGCGCTTTGCCAGCGCGCCCTAGGCTATGGCCCCGATGAAGTAATTGCACGATTGCAAGGTAAATGTCTTATGGCCGAACGGCTGATGGATGGGGTCTATTTGGTGCTCAACGATGACCCGAGTATCTCCTATGAAGCCTTTGTAGAAATGAACGAGCGGATCAAGCCGATCTTGGGGCTGGTTTAGGGAAAGGGGACTAGGCACTGTACGAAAAATACTGTCTCAAACACCGCATGGCGCGATCCAGTGAGACCATCGCCGCATAACTTTTCGCGAGCTTGTCGAAGCGCGTGACGATGCGGCGGTTCTCCCTTGAGGGAAAAGGGGGCGGATTCATTTGATTGCTCTGTCTGTCCCCTTTATTTTCAGAGCTACTCAAAGGAGCGTCGGCAAGGTGAGGGATGAAGATTTCCAGTATTTCATCAGCGTGATGGGGGAGGCGACATCTCATCGACAGGTGTCTGACTCCCAAATTGCGAAGTACTGTAAAGTGCTCCCTGACGCGCTGCTTGAATATTGGCAGGAGGAGGGTTGGTGTGGATATGCCAATGGCCTTTTCTGGACAGTGAACCCGGATGAGTATAAACATCTGCTCGATATGTGGCTCGCGGGTACTGAATTTCCACAGATAGATAATTACCACGTTATTGCAAGAAGCGCGTTTGGGACTCTTTATGCTTGGGGGGAGAAATACAACCAGAAAATTGTAGTTTCATGTCCGACGGGCTCTATCGTCGCGTTGATGAATAAGCTGAAAACGCCTAATAAAGATCCGGATCTCGCCCTTCAGACATTTTTCGCTATGTCTGATAAAGAGCGTTATGATCTGGAGGATCATCAAGGTGAGTTTCTATTTGAGCGGGCGCTGGAGAAGTTGGGTGCACTTGACGAGCGTGAGGTCTATGGCTTTGAGCCTGCATTGTTTTTTGGAGGGGCGGCTTCGCTGGATCAGTTGGTTAAGTGCAATTTAGAGGTTCACTTAACGATCCTTCGACAGATGCGGTCCTGAGTGAGCACGGTAAGCGGAAGGACGTCTTGCTGGTGTAAAAGGAGTGTATCGAAATGGATGAAATCAACGTCCGGCTTGATCAGCACCGTCGTTGGCTTTCCCAGTCGGAAGGCCTGATGGCTCAAGAGTTTGGCTATATTGATGAGGATCTTGCCAGCGACTCATTAAGCGGATTGAACAATGTTGCTGACTCGTTGGGGATGCTGGCGACATATTACGGCATTCGGGGCGAAGTCTCGGTCAGTGATGGAGAGGCTTCTGGCTGGGAAGACGTCTCACGCTCGATGATGTACCGTTATTGGGCGCTGATGCTCAACGCCAAGACTTTCTCAAAAACGAGTTTTCTTCAAGGCATCAAAACCATCCCCAATTTGACTAACCAATTGAGCATTGCTGGATGCTTGCTGGCCGGATTGATAGTGGCTGATCGTCGAGATCTGGCCGCGTCCGTGGCCGATGTGCTGGCCGGAATGCTGACTATCAATGGCGCCGTGGATTCCAGCTATCTTGAACAGCGTCGATTCGAACCTTTCATGCTCTGGCTTTATTCAGTCTATTCGCAAGGAGAGACGCTTCCAGAGATCAAGTCGATGGATCTGGGGATTTATCAAAACGTGATAGACGAATGGACAGATGAGCAAGGGCTTGCCCATGCACTGCAAGAGCTATGTCAATATCACTTAACCCACGCTGAAGACGCCGGCGGGACCTGGGACCCTGAATTCAAATATGCGCCTTTCGATTTGTTGCCTGTGGAGGTCCACGCGATTTTCCAGGTCCGACAGCAGCTAGGTTTAACTGTTCCGGCGGTGTCGAGCCCTTTATTGTCCGCAGAGACGGCTGGGCTAGAACACCTGGTCATCATTTCTGATCAGCTTGCTGTCCAGGTGGAGACGGCCTACGAGCGTTTCTTCGGGCTTTAGACGAAGGCGCGACCCTTTTTTCAGTTAAGCAACGACACGCGGTGAGCTGAAATGAAGTATTACTTGTTGCGGGAAGATGTGCGGTTTCCTGAACGCTGGTATTTGGGAGATATAAAGCACTGCAACAACTGGCTCTTCATCGACCCCCCTTCTGAGTACATGGAGCCATGTACTTACGCCCTTGAGGTTCGTGAGGAAGGTGTGAGTCTGGATTTTTCCTTGGCTGGCTATGCCTCTGTGCCGGTCTTGAGTGAAAAAGCCAGGGATGCATTGTTGGGCGTTCCCGACGTTGATGAACCGTATATGAATGTCGTGCTCGAGCCTTTGGCGGTTGCAGGCGAGCAAGCTCATGATCGTTACTATGTGATGATTGTCGAGACCCAATTGGATTGCGTAGACGAATCACGCTCCGCTTACAAAAAATATGAGGTCAATGATCCCGTACGACCTGATCGAGCTGGCGAATACAGCGTTTTTCTGAATCTCGTCATTGATCCTGCCAAGGTCCAGGGAAAACATATTTTTCGCATCAAGAAACACTTGGGGGCATTGATCGTTAGCGAGGATGTGAAGCTTCGGCTGGAGCGCGCGGGTCTCAGAGGGATGCTATTGGAGGGGGTGAATGGTGAGGGTGAAGTTATTTGCTGATTGTTTGAGGGATGAAGCCTGACATCATCCTTTGTGGCGAGGGAGCTTGCTCCCGCTCGGTTGCGCAGCCGCCGCCAAAAAACAGGTCCGCTGCGCGGCCCAGCGGGAGCAAGCTCCCTCGCCACGGTCTGATTCTCTGCACTCGGTTTCTCCCACACCTTCCCCTTAACGGAACGCCATTTGCTGCCGATAACCCGATGAGCCCTGTTGTCTCCTGCGTTTTGGCTCGCAATGTGCGTCACGACACAGCCAGACCAAGCGATTACTGAAATCCCTTGAACGTTGCTGGCTGGTGGCTATCATCTGCGCGCCTCGGGGTTGTGACACGGCGTTTCGTTGTTATGCCATTGGGTTATTTTCTTACTTGCCTGGACATCCTCGATGCTGGCGTACCACCAAAAAAGTTTTCTGATCGTCGATGATTTCTCGGATTTCCGCAGTTCGATCCGGTCCATGCTGCGTGAGCTGGGCGTCAAG
>NZ_FMXV01000009.1:0-201600 GCF_900104425.1 Pseudomonas sp. NFACC13-1
CAGCAACATTGAAATTGCCTGGCACACTGTCATCGCGAGCAAGCTCGCTCCCACATTCGCTTTTTGGGGATGAGCTATTCGCCCTTCGCCACGCCCCGCTGGGGATCATTGATCCATTCACTCCACGAGCCGGCATACAGCCGCCCCAAGGGGTACCCGGCCAGGCACAGGGCGAACAGGTTATGGCACGCCGTCACGCCGGAGCCGCAGTACGCCACCAGTTCGGTGGGCGAGCGCTCGCCCAGTTTTTCGGCGAAGCGTTGCTTGAGCTGGGCGGTCGGCAAGAAGCGTCCATCGGCGCTCAGGTTGTCGGTGAACGCGGCGCACTGGGCGCCAGGGATATGCCCGGCCACAGGGTCGATCGGCTCGACTTCGCCCTTGAAGCGCGGCAACGCCCGGGCATCCAGCAGGGTCATGGCCGACTCGCCGAGGCGTTGTTGCAGCGCTTGCGCATCGATTAACAAGCTCGCATCCGGCGCCCCCGTGAAAGTCCCACGACTGTGCTGCGGCGGATCCAGGCTCAAAGGCAAGCTGGCGGCATGCCAGGCCTTGAGCCCACCGTCGAGGATGAACACGCCATCGCGCTTGCCCAGCCAGGCCAGCAACCACCAGGCCCGCGCGGCATAAGCGCCGGGGCCGTCGTCGTACAGCACGACGTCGCTGTCGTTATCGAGCCCCCAAGCCCTGAGGCGCTCGATCAAGGCCTCGGGCTCGGGCAGCGGATGGCGCCCGGTCACGCCTTTGGTCACCGGCCCGCTCAGGTCGCGCTCAAGGTCCGCGAACGACGCCCCGGCAATGTGGCCCTCGGCATAACTGCGTTGGCCGTAATCCGAATCTTCCAGGGCAAAACGACAGTCGAGGATAACCAGCCCGGGCCGTGATCGCCGCTGTTCGAGGGTTGGGGGGCTGATGAGTTGCGCGATGGGCATGGTGAGCTCCTTTGGCTAAGTCGGGGATCGGTCCTACTGCCCTTCCTCCAGGGTCTGGGCCAGGGGGACGTAATATTCCTTGAACAGCGCATCCACCGCTTCGCGGGCCTGATCGGTCACGAAACCGGCTTCCAGCACCAGCACCTGATAGACGCCGCGCTTGATGGCCTGTTCGCTCAGGTGGCTGAAATTTTCCCGTGTGGTGCACAGGAACCGTACCCAGGACGTGAGGATGATCCAGGCATTGAGAGTCAGGGATTCGATCTGCACCCGGTCCATCTTCAGGATGCCGGCGGCAACGAAACCTTCGTAGATCGCGGTGCCGTGGATCAGGCAGCGCTGGGAAAACCGACGATAGCGGGCCGCAAGGTCCGGATCGCTGTCGAGCAGATGCTCCAGGTCCCGGTGCAGGAAGCGATAACGCCACATGGCCGCCAGCAGCTCCTGCAGGTAGAAGCGCTTGTCATCCACCGTGGCCGCCCGGCCCTGGGGCGGACGCAGGAAGCTGTCCACCAGGTTCTCGTATTCACTGAACAGCACGGCGATGATCGCCTGCTTGTTGGGGAAGTGGTAATAGAGATTGCCCGGGGACATGTCCATGTGGGCGGCGATGTGATTGGTGCTGACGCTGCGCTCACCCTGTTGGTTGAACAGCTCGAGGCTGTTCTGCACGATGCGCTCGCTGGTTTTCATTCGTGGGGCCATGGTTTGGGCTTTAATTCGACGAAGGCATTGATCGGCATCTTACGACCTATCGGTCACAGGAAAAACCCACAGCCGTTGCGGATGCCATTGACTTTCTAGAGTATAAGCTCTAGAAAACCCTCATTCTAATAACATCCGGTGCCTGACGATGCCTGCCGACGTTGCCTACCTGCACGAGTCTCAACAACAACTGGACGAACTGCGGTCGCTCTTCGATGCCCAGCGCCAGGCCTACGCTGCCCACCCAATGCCACCGGCCGAACAGCGCCGGCAATGGCTCAAGGCGCTGCGCGAGGTATTGAGCAACGAACGGCAAGCCTTGATCGACGCCATCAGCCAGGATTTCAGCCACCGCAGCGCCGACGAAACACTGTTGGCCGAGCTGATGCCGAGCCTGCACGGCATCCATTACGCCAGCCGGCACCTCCAGGGCTGGATGAAACCCTCCCGGCGCACGGTGGGCATGGCCTTTCAACCGGCCTCAGCCAAAGTGATCTATCAGCCAGTGGGCGTGGTCGGGGTCATCGTGCCGTGGAACTACCCGCTGTTCCTGGCCATCGGGCCGCTGGTCGGGGCGTTGGCGGCGGGCAACCGGGTGATGCTCAAGCTCAGCGAATCGACACCGGCCACCGGCTTGCTGCTCAAGCAATTGCTCGCCCGGGTCTTCCCCCAGGACCTGGTGTGCGTGGTGCTCGGCGAGGCAGAGGTCGGCATGGCGTTTTCCAAGTTGCCCTTCGATCACCTGTTGTTCACCGGCGCCACCAGCATCGGCAAGCATGTCATGCGGGCCGCCGCCGAAAACCTGACCCCGGTCACCCTGGAGCTGGGTGGCAAATCACCGGCCATCGTGTCGGTCGATGTCCCCATCAAGGACGCCGCCGAACGCATTGCCTTCGGCAAAACCCTGAATGCCGGGCAAACCTGTGTCGCCCCGGACTATGTGCTGGTGCCGCAGAACCGCGTCGGTGAGTTCGTCGAGGCGTATCGCGAGGCGGTGCGCAGGTTTTATCCGACCCTGGCGGACAACCCGGACTACACCGCCATCATCAACGAACGACAACTGGCGCGGCTCAATGGCTACATCAGCGACGCCACCGGCAAGGGCGCGTTGCTGATCGAGCTGTTCGAGCAAGGCCAGGGCCGCCGCATGGCCCACAGCCTGCTGCTCAACGTCAACGATGAGATGACCGTCATGCAAGACGAAATCTTCGGCCCGCTGCTGCCCATCGTGCCTTATGACCATCTGGACCAGGCGTTTGCCTACATCAATCAGCGTCCCCGCCCGCTGGCGCTCTACTACTTCGGCTACGACAAGGCCGAACAGCATCGCGTGCTCCATGAAACCCATTCCGGCGGCGTCTGCCTGAACGACACGCTGTTGCATGTCGCCCAGGATGACCTGCCGTTCGGCGGCATCGGGCCCTCGGGAATGGGGCATTACCACGGGCATGAGGGCTTCCTGACCTTCAGCAAGGCCAAGGGCGTGCTGACCAAACAGCGATTCAACGCGGCGAAGCTGATTTATCCGCCCTACGGCAAACCCTTGCAGAAACTGATTCAGAAGCTGTTTGTCCGCTGACGCGTGCCTGCCCGGGTGATCACAATCATGAACGCCAGCCTCACCGATACCCCCCCGCTGTCACGGCGCGGCCTGCTGAAATTCAGCCTCGGCGCCAGCGCCTTCCTGGCCACCGTCGGGCTGGGCGCCAGCCTGAGCGGCTGCTCGCCAAGCCAGCCGGCCGCCGGCCTGACGGCCCTGCGCGACAGCGACCTGGCGTTTTTACGCGCCGTCATCCCTGTGATGCTGGACGGCGCAGTGACCGTCGGGCAGATCCCTGCCGCCATTGACGCGACCCTGGGCAGCCTGGACAGAAGCCTGGCCCACCTGTCCCCCGCCATGCTCAAGCTCCTGCACCAGCTGTTCGATGTGCTCACGCTGGGCGTGACCCGCGGGCCACTGACCGGAGTCTGGGGCGCGTGGGAAAACGCCAGCGCCGATGACATCCGCCAGTTCCTCGCGCGATGGGAAAACAGTTCACTGGATCTGCTACAGCAAGGTCACTGCTCGTTGCTGCAATTGGTGATGATGGCCTGGTACACCCAATCCGAAGCCTGGGCGCATTGCGGGTATCCGGGGCCGCCAACGGTTTGACCAATTCAGAACCAACCCCTGTGGGAGCGAGCTTGCTCGCGATAGCGTCACATCAGCTACCGATCGATTGACTGACACACCGCTATCGCGAGCAAGCTCGCCCCCACAAGGGCCTATCGCACCCTCATAACAATAAGAGAGCCCAGAACATGCCTGTACCCGATCCCTTCCGCGAAGGCCTGGCCCGTGGCTGGACCACCTACAACGGCGCGCAGTTGACCGAGGACCTGACCCTGGAAGCCGACGTGGCCATCGTCGGCAGCGGTGCCGGTGGCGGCACCACGGCGGAAATCCTCAGTGCTGCCGGCTACCGGGTGCTACTGATCGAGGAAGGGCCGCTCAAGACCAGCCATGACTTCAAACTGCTCGAAGACCAGGCCTATAGCAGCCTGTACCAGGAAGGCCTCGGACGCATGAGCAAGGACGGCGCCATCACCATTCTCCAGGGCCGGGCCGTCGGTGGCACGACGCTGATCAATTGGACCTCCAGCTTCCGCACGCCCGACCAGACCCTCGATCACTGGGCCGCCGAGCACAACGTCAAGGGCCACAGCCGTGCTGAAATGGCGCCCTGGTTTGCACAGATGGAACAACGCCTGGGCGTGGCGCCGTGGCTGGTTCCGCCCAACGCCAACAACGACGTGATCCGCAAAGGCTGTGAACAATTGGGCTACGCCTGGCACGTCATCCCGCGCAACGTGCGCGGCTGCTGGAACCTGGGCTATTGCGGCATGGGTTGCCCGACCAACGCCAAGCAGTCGATGCTGGTCACCACCATCCCGGCCACACTGGACAAGGGTGGCGCGCTGCTTTACCTGGCGCGGGCCGAGCGCCTGACGATCAAGAACGATGCCGTCGTCGGCCTCGAGTGCCAGGCCATGGATGAGCGCTGCGTGGCGCCCAGCGGGCGGCGCATCACCGTCAAGGCGCGGCACTACGTGCTGGCGGGCGGCGGTATCAACAGCCCCGGCCTGCTGTTGCGCTCCGCTGCGCCAGACCCGCACGAACGTGTGGGCAAACGCACCTTCCTGCACTTGGTGAACATGTCCGCCGGGCAATTCGACGAGGTCATCAACCCGTTCTACGGTGCGCCGCAATCGATTTATTCGGATCACTTCCAATGGCAGGACGGAACCACCGGCAAGATGTCCTACAAGCTCGAAGTCCCGCCCTTGCACCCGGCGCTCGCCGCCACGCTGCTGGGCGGGCTCGGCCCCGAGAACGCCTTGCACATGTCCCGGCTGCCTCACACCCACGCCATGCTCGCGCTGCTGCGCGACGGCTTTCACCCGGACAGCCCCGGCGGCCGCGTCGAGTTGCGCAGCGACGGCACGCCGGTACTCGACTACCCCGTTTCGCCGTATGCCTGGGACGGCTTGCGCCGGGCCTTCCACAGCATGGCCGAAATACAATTCGCTGGCGGCGCCAAGGCGGTGATGCCCCTGCACAGCGACGCCCGCTACGTGAAGACCCTGGCCGAGGCCCGCACGCTGATCGACGGGCTTGACCTGGCCTTGTACCGCACGCGCCTGGGCAGCGCCCACGTGATGGGTGGCTGCGCCATGGGTGAAGACCCGAGAACCGCCGTCACCGACAGCCTGGGGCGCCATCACCAACTGGGCAACCTGTCGATCCATGACGGCTCGCTGTTCCCCACCAGCATCGGCGCCAACCCGCAATTATCGGTGTACGGGCTGACCGCACAATTGGCGACAGCCCTGGCCGAACGCCTGAAAAACCCATGAATATCCGGATTATTCGCAGCGTCTATAGTGCTTTCTTATCCAACAGCCGACTTGGCCGACCGAGAAGGCTGCGATACCATCCGACTCCCCAACGGACTCCCGCCAGGACGACGCGATGAACCGAGTGTTGTACCCAGGTACCTTCGACCCTATTACCAAGGGCCATGGCGATCTGGTCGAACGCGCCGCGCGCCTGTTCGACCACGTGATCATTGCCGTCGCCGCCAGCCCGAAGAAGAACCCGCTGTTCCCGCTGGAGCAACGTGTGGAACTGGCCCGCGAGGTCACCAAGCACCTGCCCAACGTCGAAGTGGTCGGCTTCTCGACGCTGTTGGCCCACTTCGCCAAGGAAAAGAACGCCAATGTGTTCCTGCGTGGCCTGCGTGCGGTCTCGGACTTCGAGTACGAGTTCCAACTGGCCAACATGAACCGCCAATTGGCACCGGACGTCGAGAGCCTGTTCCTGACGCCGTCGGAGCGCTACTCCTTCATTTCCTCGACCCTGGTCCGGGAAATCGCGGCGTTGGGCGGTGATATCACCAAGTTTGTCCACCCGGCCGTGGCCGATGCGCTGACCCTGCGCTTCAAGAAATGACCGGCAGGCGCTGCGAGCCACCTCGCAGCGCAACGCAGTCCATCGCGCCCGCGTGCACTGCGCTCGCCAATGCGGCACAATTGCGCCCATACGTTTTCAGATGCCCGGGCCCAACGCCCCGGCAGGAGCCTGCATGTCCCTGATCATCACCGACGACTGCATCAATTGCGACGTCTGCGAACCCGAATGCCCGAACGAGGCCATTTCCCAAGGCGAGGAGATCTACGTCATCGACCCGAACCTGTGCACCCAGTGCGTCGGCCACTACGACGAACCCCAGTGCCAGCAGGTTTGCCCGGTGGATTGCATCCCGCTGGACGAGGCTCATCCGGAGACTGAAGAGCAGTTGATGGCGAAATATCGCAGGATTACTGGCAAGGCTTGAGCCAGAGTATTTCGTAGGGTCTGTGCCGGCCCTATCGCGAGCAAGCTCGCTCCCACAGGAGCTTTGCTTCAGGCACTAAACACAGCAGATCCCTGTGGGAGCGAGCTTGCTCACGATGAGGCCAGCAGCAATACCCAAGATCCAGCTGCCCGCCTCACTCCTGCCGCTCAAACCCCTCCCCCACACACCCCAGGCACCGCACGAACGTGGCCCTGGCCGGGTCCACCACCAACGCCTTCCCCGCATCGCCGACCCCGCCGCCCAACGCGGTAAAGGGCAACGACACCACGAATGCCCCAGCCCCGATCACCGTAGCGGCGAGCAGCAGCGGGCGGGCGATCAGCAGGTCGCCGAGCATGGCGAAGGCCGGCGGATTCTGGATGGTGTAGCGCGGGTCGCCGCTGCCGCTGTTTGCCAGGGCAGGCAAACCGACACTCAGCAGCAGCGCTAGAACGACAGGTCGAAGCGGTTTCATCGGGCGATCCTTCGGCTAAATCAATATGACTACTGACTATAGACCGTCGGACGAATCAGCTCTGGCAGCGTGGACACCAGACACTGGCGCGCTGGCCCAGGCGGATTTCCCGCAGCCCCGTGCCACAGACCTTGCACAATTCCCCGCCCCGGCCGTAGACGAACAGCTCCTGCTGGAAATAGCCGGGCTGGCCGTCCCCACCGATGAAATCCCGCAACGTGGTGCCACCGCGCTCAATGGCATGGGCGAGGATGCGCTTGATCTCGGTCGCCAGCTTCAGGTAACGCGCCCGGGAAATGCCTCCGGCGGCCCGGCGCGGATCGATCCCGGCGGCGAACAGCGCCTCGGTCGCATAGATATTGCCCACGCCCACCACCACCGCGTTGTCCATGATGAACGGCTTGACCGCCATGGAACGCCCCCGCGACAGCTGGAACAACCGTTCGCCATCGAACAGGTCGGTCAGTGGCTCGGGGCCGAGGCGAATCAACAGCTCGTGATTGAGCGGGTCGAGGCTCCAGAGCATCGCGCCGAAACGCCGAGGGTCGGTGTAGCGCAAGGCCAGGCCGGATTCCAGTTCGATGTCCACGTGCTCGTGCTTGAGGGCGGGCATGCCAACCTCCACCAGGCGCAGGTTGCCGGACATGCCCAGATGGCTGATCAACGTGCCGACCTCGGCATTGATCAGCAGGTACTTGGCCCGCCGCTCCACCTGCATGATGCGCTGGCCCGAGAGTCGCACATCGAGATCTTCCGGAATCGGCCAGCGCAGGCGGCGGTCACGGACCACCACGCGACTGACCCGCTGGCCTTCAAGATGGGGCGCGATGCCGCGACGGGTGGTTTCGACTTCCGGCAGTTCTGGCATGAGGTTCTCGCGTCAGGCGACGCCACGCACTCAACGAGAGGCGAGGTCGCGAATTTCCTGTTTCTGGGTCTGGAAGTCGTATTCCGACAAACCGATGTAGTCGAGCACCAGGCTCCCGACGCTATCCCACTCGTGGTCTTCGGCCTGGTTGCCCAGCACCCGGTGGGACGCACAGATGTTCTCGGACATCTTCAGGATCGCCAGCAGGTTTTTCAGCTGGCTGTTGTTGCGTGAAGACTCGTCGCTGAAGACCGCCAGGGCGTTGTGGTGGTTGGCGATCGCCTGGCTGACGTGATCCGGCAGGCGCCAGGATTTGGAAGTGTAGTAACCGACCACCGCGTGGTTGGTGTTGAACGCGCGGTTCTCGGTGTCCACCACCCGGCACTCGGCGCTGGCATTGGCATAGGCCTCCTCCAGCACGCTCATGTAGTTGGGGAACTGCTTGAGCATCAACGGCACGCCGCAGTCGTGGAACAACCCCAGGGCATAGGCTTCGTCACCGTTCTCCAGGCCGACGCGCTTGGCCAGGGTCAGGCAGGTCATCGCCACGTCCTGGGCCGTATCCCAGAAGCGGTTCAGGGTGACGATGGCGTCGTCGTGCAACTCGCCCTTGATCGACTGCGCATTGATCAGGTTGATGATCGAACGGCTGCCCAGCAGGTTCACCGCGCGCTGGATCGAGGTGATCTTGTTGCGCAGGCCGTAATAGGGCGAGTTGACGATCTTGAGCAAGGCTCCCGAGAGCCCCGGATCCTGGGAGATCAACTTGGCGATGGTCTCCAGGTCCGGGTCGGGCATGTACTGCTCCATCTGCAGATCCACCATGATCTGCGGCTGGGGCGGCACACTGATCCCTTGCAGGGACTGTTGGATCTGTTCGGCGGAAAGTTCTTTGGACATGAGTACACACTCTGGGTCAGGCGGGGATTCTAACCCTTAAAGATGGATCCGATATACCGCCGGGTAGATCGGCGGAACTTTCCTTCAGGCATCGGCTTCGGACTTTACAGGGCCGACAGCCAAGCCTGCATACAGGCTTGAGTCGGCAGCCCGACCACTCAGCTTGAGGAGATTTTTCCATGCCTGGTTTCCTGAACAACAAACGTGTCGCCATCCTGGTGACGGACGGTTTTGAACAGGCCGAACTGACCGGCCCCCAGCAGGCGCTGGAACAGGCCGGCGTCAAGGTGGACATCGTTTCGGCCCGCGAAGGCCAGGTCAAAGGCTGGAACCATGACCAGCCGGCCGACGACTTCCCGATCGACCTGACCTTCAAGGCCGCCAATGTCGAGCAGTACGACGCCGTGGTGCTGCCCGGTGGCGTGCAGAACTCCGACACCATCCGCATCGATCCCGACGCCCAGAAACTGGTCAAGGGCTTCGAGGCGGCGGGCAAACCCATTGCGGTGATTTGCCATGGCGGCTGGTTGCTGGCGTCGAGCGGGCTGGTCAAGGGCAAGACCATGACCAGCTACAAGACCCTCAAGGATGACCTGGTCAACGCCGGCGCGAACTGGGTCGATCAGGAAGTGGTCAAGGACGGCACGTTGATCAGCAGTCGCCAGCCCGATGACATCCCGGCGTTCAACCGCGAGTTGCTCAGCGCGTTGTCCGCCTGAAGCCTGGGACGCTCTGCTCTGTAGGAGCTGGCGAAGCCTGCGATCTTCTGATCTTTCGCTTGGGAATTGTCCGGGGAAAGATCGCAGCCTCGTTGCACTCGACAGCTCCTACATCGCCACATGTCCAGCGCAAGCCCCGCCAAGGTTGCAACACGGTATACTCCCGCTCTTTTTTCCGGAGCGACGTCATGTCCCTGCCTAGCCTGCGCCTCAAAGCCAACGCCGACCGTCGCCTGCGCGCCGGCCACCTGTGGGTCTACAGCAACGAAATCGATGTGGCCGCCACGCCCCTGCACGGCTTCAAGGCCGGCGACCAGGCCATCCTCGAAGCTGCCGGCGGCAAGCCGTTGGGCATCGTTGCGATGAGCCCCAACAACCTGATCTGCGCCCGGCTGCTGTCCCGTGACGTGAAGCTGCCGCTGGACAAGTCCCTGCTGGTGCATCGCCTCAACGTGGCGTTGTCCCTGCGCGAGCGGCTGTTCGACAAGCCGTTCTATCGCCTGGTCTACGGTGATTCCGACCTGTTGCCAGGCCTGGTGGTCGACCGTTTCGGCGACATCCTGGTGGTGCAGATCGCCTCGGCCACCATGGAAGCCCACAAGGACGACGTGATCGCCGCCCTGACCCAGGTGCTCAAGCCCAGCGGCATCCTGTTCAAGAACGACTCCGCGGCCCGTGACGCCGAGGGCCTGAACCGCTACGTCGAGACCGTGTTCGGCCTGGTGCCGGAATGGGTGGCCCTGGAAGAGAACGGCGTGAAGTTCGAAGCGCCAGTCATGGAAGGCCAGAAAACCGGCTGGTTCTACGACCACCGCATGAACCGCGCACGCCTGGCCCCGTACGCCAAGGGCAAGCGCGTGCTGGACCTGTTCAGCTACATCGGCGGCTGGGGCGTGCAAGCCGCCGCGTTCGGCGCCAGTGAAGTATTCTGCGTCGATGCCTCGGCCTTCGCCCTCGACGGTGTCGAGCGCAACGCCGCGTTGAACGGCTTCGCCGAGAAGCTGACCTGCATCGAAGGCGACGTGTTCGAGGCCCTGAAGGAACTCAAGGCCAGCGAAGAACGTTTCGATGTGATCGTGGCCGACCCACCGGCCTTCATCAAGCGCAAGAAAGACCTGAAGAACGGCGAAGGCGCCTATCGCCGTCTCAATGAGCAAGCCATGCGCCTGCTCAGCAAGGACGGCATCCTGGTCAGCGCGTCGTGCTCGATGCACCTGCCCGAAGACGACCTGCAAAACATCCTGCTGACCAGCGCCCGTCATCTGGACCGCAACATCCAACTGCTCGAACGCGGCGGCCAGGGGCCAGACCACCCGGTACACCCGGCCATCGCCGAGACCCGCTACATCAAGAGCATCACCTGCCGGTTGTTGCCCAACAGCTGACGCCGGGCGGGGCCAGCGCCGCAGCGCTGCGCCCCGCGCACTCGAATCGCATTCTGATCGCGGCCTCGGCTGCGATTTTTTTTGCAGGCCGAATAGGTTCGCAGGAGAACTCCCACGCAATTACCAGAACCTTCCTACTCAATCTCCCCCGCGCCCAGCGGGCATGACGCATTAGGATTGAAAGCGCCCCCAGGTACGCCTTGGACCTCGTCAATGACTGATCCGCAAAATCGCCTGTCTGCCCGCAAACCGGCCACCGTCGGCTTGTTGCTGACACTGACACTGCTCGGCGTCTTTCCCATCGATGTCGTGCTGCCCTCGTTCCCCGCCCTGTCCGAGCATTTCGAACGCTCATCCGCGGACATTGCCCTGTCTGTCAGCCTGTTCGCGATAGGGATTGCCCTTTCCCAACTGCTGGTCGGCCCGCTCTCCGACGTCATGGGACGAAAAACCCTGCTATTGATCGGGATCGCCGTTTCCGCCGTGGGAGCCGCCGGTTGCGTGTTCGCCGACGGTTACGGGGCCTTTCTGTTCTCGCGTGTCGTCCAGGCCCTGGGATGCGGTTGCTTCGTGCTGTCCCAAGCGCTGATCCAAGACCTGTTCACCGGCCGGGAACAGCAGCGCCTGCGGATCTTTCTGGTCACCTGCGGGGGGATTTTCATTTCCGTTTCGCCCCTGGCAGGCACCGGGCTGCAAAGCTGGATGGGCTGGCGAGGCAGCTTCCTGGTGTTCATTGCCCTGGCAATCGGTGCATTCATCAGCGCCAGTCGTTTACTTCAACGCCCTGTGGCAGACAGCCAACCCAGGCGCCTGGATTTCATCGCATCCTATCGAAAGGTCTGCGGCGACTTCAGCTTCATGGCCTATTGGCTAACCTCGGCGCTGGCTTTTTCCTGCCACTTTTCGTTCATCGTCATTTCGCCGCTGGTCCTGATCGACCAGTTGCGCCTCTCCCCCGAGGCTTTTTCCCTGGCGCTGCTGGGCTATGGGCTGGCCTACATCGGCGGGGGCGCGGTAGCGTCCGTGCTGAGCAATCGAATCGATCCACAGACGCAAATCATCACCGGGCTGGCCCTGATCCTCGCCGCAGGCCTCCTGATGCTGGGGCTTGCCAATCAACTGGGTTTGTCAGTCACCTCCCTGTTGCTGCCCATGATCGTGTGCACCACCGGGACGACCATCGCCCGCGCAGCCGCCCACACCCAAGCCATGAACAGATTTCCCGGGCGGGCCGGCACATCCGCCTCCGCCGGCAGTGTGCTGATCTTCATCGTCGGCGGGCTGACCAGTGCCGCGATCAGCCTCACCCCGCTGGACTTGCAACTCACCCTGGCCCTGTGCCTGGTCTTGCTCAGCCTGCTGGGGCTGGCGCTCAATGCCCTGGTCCGGCAGCGTGACAGGGGGCTGTTGGCCGGCTGAACCCTGCCAGTCGTCATCCCGTGCACGACATTGGCGCCCGATCAGCGCTTTGCGTCATGTCATCCTGGCGCCAGCGGTGTAGAATCGTGGCATTCATCGCCATTCATCCCCGGCGGGTTTATGAGCTCATGCCGAGGCGCGCAGTGATCCTGCAAAGTCATCGGCCACTTCCGGACACACGGCCAAACCCGGGTGCTCCAGACGTCGACAGAAGCTCACTTCCCCATTGATACCTGATAAGTACCTGATTAGCCGCCCGGAGTGCTCCATGCCTGATTACCGCTCGAAAACATCCACCCATGGCCGCAACATGGCCGGCGCCCGTGCCTTGTGGCGCGCCACGGGGATGAAGGATGACGACTTCAAGAAGCCGATCATCGCCATTGCCAACTCCTTCACCCAGTTCGTGCCCGGCCACGTCCACCTCAAGGACCTCGGCCAACTGGTCGCCCGGGAAATCGAACGCGTCGGCGGCGTTGCCAAGGAATTCAACACCATCGCCGTGGACGACGGCATCGCCATGGGCCACGACGGCATGCTCTATTCGCTGCCGAGCCGCGAGATCATCGCCGACTCCGTCGAATACATGGTCAATGCCCACTGCGCCGACGCCATCGTGTGCATTTCCAACTGCGACAAGATCACCCCGGGCATGCTCATGGCCGCCCTGCGCCTGAACATCCCGGTGATCTTCGTTTCCGGTGGCCCGATGGAAGCCGGCAAGACCAAGCTCGCCAGCCACGGCCTCGACCTGGTCGATGCCATGGTGATCGCCGCCGACTCCAGCGCCTCTGACGAGAAGGTTGCCGAATACGAGCGCAGCGCCTGCCCGACCTGCGGTTCGTGCTCCGGCATGTTCACCGCCAACTCGATGAACTGCCTGACCGAAGCCCTGGGCCTGGCCCTGCCGGGCAACGGTTCGACCCTGGCCACCCACAGCGACCGCGAACAGTTGTTCCTGCAGGCCGGCCGGACCATCGTCGAGCTGTGCAAGCGCTACTACGGCGAAAACGACGAGTCGGTGTTGCCGCGCAACATCGCCAACTTCAAGGCGTTCGAGAACGCCATGACCCTGGACATCGCCATGGGCGGTTCCACCAACACCATCCTGCACTTGCTGGCCGCCGCCCAGGAAGCCGAGATCGATTTCGACCTGCGCGACATCGACCGCCTGTCCCGTCACGTGCCGCAACTGTGCAAGGTCGCGCCGAACATCCAGAAATACCACATGGAAGATGTGCACCGCGCCGGCGGGATCTTCAGCATCCTCGGCTCCCTGGCCCGTGGCGGCCTGTTGCACACCGACCTGCCGACCGTGCACAGCAAGAGCATGGCCGAGGCCATCGCCAAGTGGGACATCACCCAGACCACCGACGAGGCCGTGCATCACTTCTTCAAGGCCGGCCCGGCGGGCATTCCGACACAAACCGCGTTCAGCCAGTCGACCCGCTGGGAGACGCTGGACGACGACCGTGAAAACGGCTGCATCCGCAGCGTCGAGCACGCGTACTCCAAGGAAGGCGGCCTGGCCGTGCTCTACGGCAACATCGCCCTGGACGGCTGCGTGGTGAAAACCGCCGGCGTCGACGAGTCGATCCATGTCTTCGAAGGCAACGCCAAGATTTTCGAAAGCCAGGACAGCGCGGTGCGCGGCATCCTCGCCGACGAAGTGAAGGCCGGCGACATCGTGATCATTCGCTACGAAGGCCCGAAAGGCGGCCCGGGCATGCAGGAAATGCTCTACCCGACGTCCTACCTGAAGTCCAAAGGCCTGGGCAAAGCCTGCGCCTTGCTGACCGATGGCCGGTTCTCCGGCGGCACCTCGGGCCTGTCCATCGGCCACGCTTCGCCGGAAGCGGCGGCTGGCGGTGCCATCGGCCTGGTGCGCGATGGCGACAAGGTCCTGATCGACATTCCGAACCGCTCGATCAACCTGTTGATCAGCGACGAAGAACTGGCCGGGCGCCGCATCGAACAGGACAACAAGGGCTGGAAGCCGGTGGAAGTGCGCCCGCGCAAAGTCACCACGGCCCTCAAGGCCTACGCCCTGCTCGCCACCAGCGCCGACAAGGGTGCGGTGCGTAACAAGGCGATGCTTGACGGCCTGTAAGCGTCGTTCGTCGCAATAAAAAATGCCCCGCCAAGTGCGGGGCATTTTTTTGCGATGAGCGCAAATCCTGAGCACACCGACAATCGAATGTGGGAGCGAGCTTGCTCGCCATGGCGGTGTGTCAGCCAACAAGGATGCTGCTGAGCCGACGCCATCGCGAGCAAGCTCGCTCCCACAAGGGGGTGGGGCTTACTGGATATCTTCCGGCTTGACGATCACCCAGTTCTTGTCCGCCGTCACCGGCAGTCCTTCCTTGGCCTGGGCCGCGGCGTGCTTGGCCATCATGCCGTTGATCTGGGTCATGTACTTGTCCTTGCGGTTGACCCACAGGTGGATGCCGCCCTTGGCCACGTCCACATCGTGAAATAGCATGTAGCCGTCACTGCTCGGCGTGTCGCCGCCCACCAGTACCGGTTTTTTCCATTCGTCGATGTACGTCAGGATCGCCGCGTGCTTGCCGGCCATCCAGGTCGCCGGGGTCCACAGGTAAGGCGTGTATTCCAGATCAAGGTTGGCCTTCTCGTCATATTTGCCCGCGGTGATCTGCTTGCGGGCAGTGGTCAGTTCGCCGGTCTTGCGGTCCTTGAGCAACGTGGTCACGCCGATCACGTTCTGCGGCTTGAGGTTGTAGCCGTATTTCGGGTCCGCGGCGACCATGCGTACCAGCTCTTCGGAAGCGGCGGTCATGACATAGACCTCAATGCCGTTTTCCATCAGTTTGTTGTACAGCTCGGCCTGGCCGGTGAAGACTTTCGGCGGGTTGACGTTGTACTGCACCACCTTGTCGCCATCGTAATAGGTGGTCGGCACCGGCTTGCCGGACGCCATCAGCTCATCGACATAGCCCTTGAGCTCCTTGAGCGTGAAGCCCGAGAACACCTGGGCCACCCACGGATAGCAGACCATGTCGTCCACTTCGCACAGGCGGTAGTAGTAGCTGAACAGGCTTTCCTTGTGATCGGCCGTGTCCTTGAACGGCATCAGCTTCAAGGACGGGTCCAGGCTTTCGCGGGTGATGAGGCCCTTGTTCTCCATGAACGGCAGCAACGATTCCTCAAGGTCGTAGCGGTAACTGGTGTTGTCCATGTCGAACACCGCATAGTTACCCTTGTTGGCATTGGCCGCGATCATCGCGTCCAGGGCCTTGGCCTGTTCCGCCGGCCAGTGCTTGAGTTCGGTGGCGAGCACCTGGCCGGCCAGGCCAAGACTCAAGGCGACAGCGAGAAAACGAGGTGCGAGTTTCATCGGCATTTCTCCCGGGTTCAAAGAATCCGACGCTAACAAATGCTTGTGACAGTCCTCGCCTGTGGGCGACCGCTTACATCTTGATCACGCCAGTCGCGTATCCGTAAACGTCACTGCCTTATTCCATAAACGACAATCTACATGCTTTTTTAGTATTAATTCATTAGTTATCAGGCTGTTAGGCTCCCCGGCTCGCAGTCGCGGCTTCAGGCGACTGGCTAAAGTCTGATGGAGCTCTTTTGATGAATCTGCCGCTGATCCTCAATCTGCTGGTATTCCTCGCCCTGCTGTTCGGCCTGGCGCAAACCCGTCATAGCACTTGGAGCCTGGCCAGGAAAGTGCTGCTGGCACTGGTGCTGGGCGTGGTGTTCGGTATCGCCCTTCACACGATTTATGGCGCCGGCAACCCGGTGCTCAAGGCCTCGATCGGCTGGTTCGACCTGGTGGGCAACGGCTACGTGCAATTGCTGCAAATGATCGTGATCCCGCTGGTCTTCGCGTCGATCCTCAGCGCCGTGGCCCGCCTGCATAACGCCTCGTCCCTGGGCAAGATCAGCTTCCTGACCATTGGCACGCTATTGTTCACCACCGCCATCGCCGCGCTGATCGGCATCGGCCTGACCAACCTGTTCGGCCTCACCGCCGAAGGCCTGGTGGCCGGCACCCAGGAATTGGCGCGCCTGCAAGTGATTCAGAGCGACTACGCCGGCAAGGTCGCCGACCTGAACATCCCGCAACTGCTGCTTTCGTTCATTCCGCAGAACCCCTTTGCCGACCTGGCGCGGGCCAAGCCGACGTCGATCATCAGCGTGGTGATCTTCGCCGCGTTCCTCGGTGTCGCGGCGTTGCAGTTGCTCAAGGATGACGTAGAGAAAGGCCAGAAAGTGATCAACGCCATCGACACCCTGCAAAGCTGGGTGACGCGCCTGGTGCGCCTGGTGATGAAGCTGACGCCGTACGGTGTGCTGGCGCTGATGACCAAGGTAGTGGCCGGCTCCAACCTGCAGGACATCATCAAGCTCGGCAGCTTTGTCGTGGTGTCGTACCTCGGCCTGGGGCTGATGTTCGTGGTCCATGGCCTATTGGTGTCCGCTGCCGGGATCAACCCGCTGCGCTTCTTCCGCAAGATCTGGCCAGTGCTGACCTTCGCCTTCACCAGCCGCTCCAGCGCGGCCACCATCCCGTTGAGCATCGAAGCCCAGACCAGCCGCCTCGGCATCCCACGGGCGATTGCCAGCTTCAGCGCCTCGTTCGGCGCCACCATCGGCCAGAACGGTTGCGCCGGCCTTTATCCAGCCATGCTGGCGGTGATGGTCGCGCCGACCGTGGGCATCAACCCGCTGGATCCGGTCTGGATCGCGACGCTGGTGGCGATCGTGACGTTGAGTTCAGCCGGGGTGGCCGGGGTCGGTGGCGGCGCGACGTTCGCCGCGCTGATCGTGCTGCCGGCCATGGGCTTGCCGGTCGCGCTGGTGGCCTTGCTGATTTCCGTCGAGCCCTTGATCGACATGGGTCGTACGGCGTTGAACGTCAGTGGCTCGATCACCGCCGGGGCGATTACCAGCCAGGTGATGCAGCAGACTGACAAGGCCCTGCTCGATGCCGAGGAGCATGGGGAGTTGGTGCACGCTTGATGGGTGGCACCTGAACGATCGCTATCGCGAGCAAGCTCGCTCCCACACTGAATCTTCAGTGGACACAGTATTGGTGATCACTGGCAATCCATGTGGGAGCGAGCTTGCTCACGATGCTTTTAAAGCTTTTCCCACACTTCGAAGCTGTAGGCCGGCTTGTCCCCTTCCGCCGGGTTCGGCTGGTTCGAGACCAGCTCCCACTGGGTCGAATCAAATTCCGGAAACCAGGCATCCCCCTCCGGACTCAGCGCCACGCGGGTCAGGTACAGTCGATCCGCCTGTGCCAGTGCCTGGGCGTACAGCTGGGCGCCGCCGATCAACATCAGTTCATCGACGCCCTGCTCCAGGGCCCACGCCTCGGCCCGCGCCACCGCGGCCTCCAGGGTGGAAAACACTTCCGCGCCCTCCAGCACTAGGTCCGGCTGGCGACTGACCACGATGTTCAGGCGCCCGGGCAGCGGTCGGCCAAGGGAATCCCAGGTCTTGCGCCCCATGATGATCGGCTTGCCCAAGGTGGTGGCCTTGAAGTATTTGAAATCCCCCGGCAGGTGCCAGGGCATGCTGTTGTCGACGCCGATCACGCGGTTTTCACCGAGGGCCGCGATCAGACTTAAGGGGAGAGTTTTTTTCATGGCCGCGAGGATACCAGAGGCCCGGCGTACCCCGACAGGCATCACAGCGGTTATGCTCAACCCTCATTCGAGCAACGGAAGCCCCCGTGACAGCACTGCAGAACCTCTGGTTGACCGAGACGATCCGCCTGCGTGAAGAACACGCCGGCCCCCTCGAGGACCAGGAAGCCAATCGCCTGGCCCGCGCGGCGGGCGGCGATCTCTCCACCCGCATCCGCCACCGCGCCCGCTGGCTGGCCGAGCGCGATGGCCTCACCCAAGCCCTGCGCCATTGGCTGCAAGGGGCGCGCCTGGCGCTGATCGTGCTGGCGGTGCTCGCTATCGTCAGCGGTGCCGGCCTCGGGTTCGCCGCCCTCGGCGATGGGCAAACACCGGTCAATGTGTTCTGGGCACTGGGCAGTCTTCTGGGACTGAACCTGATCCTGCTCGTCGGTTGGGTCCTGGGCCTGATCTTCGCGGGCGAGCAAGGTGCAGCGCTGGGGCGCCTGTGGCTGTGGCTCAGCGAAAAACTCGCCCGCGATGCCAAGGCCGCCCAACTGGCACCGGCCCTGCTGCTGTTGTTGCAACGGCACAAACTCAATCGCTGGGCCCTCGGTGCGCTGGTCAATGGCGTGTGGCTGCTGGCGATGCTCAGCGCGCTGGTCATCCTGCTGATGCTGATGGCGACCCGGCGCTATGGCTTTGTCTGGGAAACCACCCTCCTCGGCAGCGAGACCTTCGTCGCCATGACCCGAGGCCTCGGCGCGCTGCCAGCCCTGTTGGGCTTCAGTGTGCCGTCCGTGGAGATGATCCGCGCCAGCGGCGACGGCGCCCTGGACATCGAGAGCGCCCGCCAGGCCTGGGCCGCCTGGCTGGTCGGCGTGCTGCTGGTCTATGGCGTGCTGCCGCGCCTGGGCCTGGCGTTGCTGTGCCTGTGGCGCTGGCGACGCGGTCGCGCCACATTGCACCTGGATTTGAACCTGCCGGGCTACGCCCAATTGCGTGAACGGCTGATGCCCAGCAGCGAACGCCTGGGCATCAACGACGCCGCGCCCGCGCAGCTGCACCCCATCGAAAGTGCCGTCGGTGCGATGGACAGCGACGGCGCGCTGCTGGTGGCGATCGAACTGGACGATCGGCCCTGGCCGCCCAAACTGCCCGACACCGTGAAAAGCGCCGGCATCCTCGACAGCCGCGAGTCGCGCCACAAACTCCTGGAGCAACTGTCGCGCTTTCCACCCGCACGCCTGGCCATTGCCTGTGACCCCCGCCGTTCACCGGACCGCGGCAGCCTGGCGTTGATCGCCGAGCTGGCCCGCAGCGCCAGCGCCACCCGCGTCTGGCTGTTGCAGGCCCCGCTCGGCGAAGCCCTGGACGCCGAACGCCTGGGCGACTGGCACAACGCACTGCAACAGTTGCAACTGCCCTTCGCCGACTGCATGCCCTTGAACTGGCTGGAGACCGGCCATGACTGAACCCATGAAGCCGCTGAAGCTGGCCGTGGTCGGCCACACCAACGTGGGCAAGACTTCGCTGCTGCGTACCTTGACCCGCGACGTCGGCTTCGGTGAGGTGTCCCACCGTCCGAGCACCACCCGGCACGTCGAGGGCGCACGTTTGTCGGTGGACGGCGAAGCGCTGCTGGAACTGTACGACACGCCGGGCCTGGAAGACGCCATCGCCCTGCTCGATTACCTCGAGCGCCTGGAGCGCCCTGGCGAACGCCTGGACGGCCCGGCGCGCCTGGCTCGCTTCCTCGAGGGCAGCGAGGCGCGGCAACGCTTCGAACAGGAAGCCAAGGTGCTGCGGCAACTGCTCGCCAGCGACGCCGGGCTGTATGTGATCGACGCCCGTGAGCCGGTGCTGGCCAAGTACCGCGATGAATTGGAAGTCCTCGCCAGTTGTGGCAAACCGCTGCTGCCGGTGTTGAATTTCGTCAGCAGCGCCCACCATCGCGAGCCCGACTGGCGTGAAGCCCTGGCGCGATTGGGGCTGCACGCCCTGGTGCGCTTTGACAGCGTCGCCCCGCCCGAGGACGGCGAGCGGCGCCTGTATGAAAGCCTCGCGTTGTTGCTGGAAAGCGCCCGTGGGCAACTGGAACGACTGGTCGCCGATCAACAGGCCCAACGCCTGGCCCGCCAGCAGAGCGCGGCGCGCTTGATCGCCGAATTGCTGATCGACTGCGCCGCCTGCCGACGCAGCGTGGCCAGTGATGCCGAGCTGGAACGCGAGGCCATCAGTGAGCTGCGCAACGCGGTGCGTCAGCGTGAACAGCGCTGCGTCGAAGCCCTGCTCAAGCTCTACGCGTTCCGCTCCCAGGACGCTGCCGCCAGCGACCTGCCGCTGCTCGACGGACGCTGGGGCGATGATTTGTTCAACCCCGAAACCCTCAAGCAGCTGGGCGTACGCGTCGGCGGCGGAATCGCGGCAGGCGCGGCGGCCGGGGCCGGCGTGGACTTGCTGGTGGGTGGCCTGACCCTCGGTGCCGCTGCCTTGGCCGGGGCCATTGTCGGCGGCACCCTGCAAACCGCCCGCAGCTACGGCAACCGGCTGATGGGCAAGCTCAAGGGGCAACGGGAACTGACGGTGGACGATGGCGTGCTGCGCCTGCTGGCCCTGCGCCAACGACAATTGCTGCAAGCCCTCAACCTGCGCGGCCACGCGGCGATGGACAGCATCCGCATCGCCACGCCCCAGGACAAGACCTGGCGCGAGGGCAAGCTGCCCGACGCCTTGAACAAGGCCCGGGCGCATCCACAGTGGTCGTCGCTGAACCCTCATGCGCGGTTGAGCCAGGCGGAACGGCAGGAGCGGATCGAGCAGTTGGCCGAGGAGCTCTAGATTTCCCCTGTCTGAACCGAGGATAAGGTGGACACAGTTTGTGGCGAGGGGATTTATCCCCGCTGGGCTGCGAAGCAGCTCCAAAACCTGACACCTCGGTTCCTCAGATTAATAGCGCTCAACCATTTTGGGGGCGCTTCGCACCCCAGCGGGGATAAATCCCCTCGCCACAAAAGGCTGCGCCGACAATCGTCAGCCGTTGTTCAAGGCCTTGAGGGCCGCCGCCGCTTCAGCCAACTCCAGCTCACTGAACACTTGCACCCCATGGCGCTTGAGCAATGCCGCCGTCACGCCTTCGCCACTGACCTTCACACCGCTGAAGGTTCCGTCATAGGCCAGCAGATTGCCGCACGACGGGCTGTTGGCCTTGAGCACAGCGATACGGATGCCGTGTTCACGCACCTGTTCCAGCGCTTGATACGCGCCCGACAAAAACTGCGCACTGACATCTTCACCGTCGGTAGTGATCACGGCTGCGTGGCCGTCGAGCACTTGCCCGCCCTGCCCGCCGGGAATCTCCGCCGCCGCCCGGGGCGTGGGCAGGCCGCCGGCGACTTCCGGGCACAGCGCCACGATCCGGCCTTCGTCGAGCCAGTGCCGGAGTTGATCGTACGGCCCGCTGGCACCGCCGTCGTAGCGCACGCGATGGCCGAGCAGGCAGCGACTGACCAGGATCTTTTCCATCGTCAGAACAACTCGTTGCCGCGGCGTCGGAACCACCCCGTCAAGGACAGGCGATCCCGGGTGGCCGGCAGTACTTCATGGGGGATGTCGCCCGACAGGAACACCACCAGGCAACCGCCGGTGGGCACCACGTCACGCTCCACGCCATCCTCCAGATACATGCGCAACTGGCCGCCATGCTCCGGCAGCCAATCGTCATTGAGGTAGAGCACCGCAGACACCGCGCGTCGGTCGTCATCGCGGAAGCGGTCGACGTGCTTGAGGTAGAACGCACCGGGCGGGTACAGGGCGAAATGGCTTTCGAAATCCTCCAACCCCAGGAACAACCCGCGATTCATCGCCTCGCGCAGGCTGTCCATCAGCCCCAGGTAACGGTCGCAGGCTTGCGCCTGGCCGGGTTCGATCCACTGGATGCGATCACCGCGAATGCCTTCGCGAATCTCCGAGAACGGCCCGCGTCCGACCGCTGCCGGAGCCAGCTCACCCTCGGCGGCACGCTGGCGGCATTCGGCCGCCAAGGCACGGGTCAGCGCGTCCGGCAGGAAGAGGTTCTGCTGCGACCAGCCGCGCTCGGCCAGGTCGTCGACGATACGTAACAGCAGCGGGTGATCAGAAGGTATTCGCATGGCGCGCATAGTATGCCTGTGCCTGCAAAACCGACAGCGCCACGCAGCGGCTTCGCTGCGTCGGATAGCACCACCGTAGGAACTTGATACGAATTCTCGACAAGACCCCACACCCCACGGAGAATAGTCGGCTGCTGACAGGAGTCCCTATGCGCCGTTTGCTTTTCTCACTGTTGATGTTCTGCGTTTTGCCCGCCTGGGCAGACAGCTACGACCAGTTGTACAAGGTCGCCGGCTGGCCGGAACAGCGGGCGCATTTCAATGATGCCTTGAGCGCCGCCCAGCAGCGCTATCAGAGCAGCCTGCCGCCGGCGGTGTTCCAGGCGCTGGTCAACAACAGCAATCAACGTTTCGCCCCCCAGGCCATGGACCAGCGGGCCGAGGCGCAATTACGCAGCAAGCTTCGAGACCCGAACCCGGCCCTGGCCTTTTTCCAGTCGCCCTTGGGTCGCAAGGTCGTGGCGGCCGAGTTGCTGGCGACACGGCGCGATCAATTGGCGAAAAACGCCAAGGGCCTGCCGAAGATGCAAGCCAGCGACAACCGTCTGTTGATCATCGGCCACCTGGCCCAGGCCCTGCCCGCCCGCGAAGCCGGCGCCGAAGTCAGCCTGGCGATCGCCGGCGTGGCGGCCGACAGCCTGAGTTCGATGATCCCCGGCCTGCTGGGGGCCGGCCAGGCCCAAGGCATGCTCAACGGCCAGCGCCAGCGACTGATGGAGCAGATCGGCGCGGACCTCAACAACACGTTGTTATACGTCTACCGTGACTTGTCGGATACCGAGCTGGAAGAGTTCGCCACCTTCGCCGAATCGGCCGAGGGCCAGGCTTACTATCAGGCCGCCCTGGCGGCGATTCGGGCGGGGTTGGCGGTGGGGCAGAATCTGGGGCAGTAGATAGAACTCCAGTGCCTGGGATTACGCCATCGCGAGCAGGCTCGCTCCCACATTGGATCGTGGCCGGTCGCAATATTCGATTTCACCCAATCCCCCTGTGGGAGCGAGCCTGCTCGCGATAGCTATATCCAGGTCACCCCCGGAACCGACTCATCCGCTTACTCAAGAACCCGAACATCTCCTGCCGCAACGCCAAAGCCTCATTGGCCAGATGATGCCGCCCTTCAGGCAACATCAACACCTGCGGCCGGTCGAACTTTGCGCGCAGCACTTGCAGGTTATGCGCCCAATCCACCGTCATGTCCGCTTGCCCCTGCACGATCAATGGCTGGCGCGGGCTGCTCGGGGCCGCTTCGATACGCTTGATCCATCGCGCCAATGCCCCCACCCAGGCAGTAGGCAGGCGCAGCGGTTGCAGCGGGTCGGCTTGCAGGAATGGCAGGAACTGCGGGTCGCTGGAGTTCTCGCTGAAACGCCGGGCGATACCGGTCACGAACGGCTTGAGCAAGTAATAACTCAGGCGCGACCAGCCCCAGGCCCGCGGCCGCACCAGGGGTGACAGCAGGATGACCTGGCCCTGGGCCGGACTCTGCGCCCCGTGGTTGAGCACGTGATCGACCACGATCGCCCCGCCGGTGCTTTGCCCGCACAGGTGCCAGGGGTGCGGCAGGTCCAGCGTCGCGGCCTCGGCCAACAGCCCCTGCAAGGTGGCCTGGTACTCGGCGAAATCCTCGATGCTGGCGCGTTCGCCGCTGGACAGGCCATGGCCCGGCAGGTCGCAGGCGATCACCGCGAACTTCTGCTCCAAGGCCCACTCGATCAAGTGCCGGTACAACCCCATGTGATCGTAGTAACCGTGGAACACAAACAACGTCGCCACGGCTTTCTCCGGCCACCAGACCTGGCTGACCAGCTCATACCCGCCCACCTCGAAACGCCCCAACCCTTTGCGCACACTGCGCAGGGGAAAATCCAGCCCATAGAACCGCTGGTAAGCCTGGGCTTGCTCGGACAGGGCTTGCCACCGGGCCAGCGGTTGCAGGCTGGCACGCAGGAGATCGGGGTCGAAAGTGGCAGGCATCAAGGTTTCCAGGCATGGGCGCATCGCGCGAAACAGACTTTACAGGCCTGCGATATTCATCTGTCGCGGCAAGCATGGCAAGCTACGCGGCTTCAGAGGATCGACTCCATGCGCCCGTCCCACCGCACGACCTTGCTTGCCAGCCTGCTTGCCCTCGGATGCGCCGTCGTCTTGTGGGTGGCCTACGACTGGTTCCAGGGCCGTTTCCTGCGGGCCTTCAGTCAACACACTGCGGTGTTTTCCGGCGACCCTCTGCGCCTGCCCACCGAGCTGGCCGGCCCTGGCGCGATCCGCCTGGTGCATTTCTGGGACCCGGCTTGCCCGTGCAACGTTGGCAACCAACAGCACCTGGCCGAACTGGTCGATAAGTACGTACCGCAAGGCGTTGAGTTTTATGCCGTGCAAAAAGCGGGCAGCCAAGGTCAACTGCCGGCCACATTGAACAGCCTGAAAACCCTCCCGACGCTTCCGGGTTCAAGCCAGATTCCTGCCAGCCCAGCGGTGGCGATCTGGGATCACAGCGGCCAGCTGGCGTATTTCGGCCCTTACAGTGAAGGCCTGACCTGCAATTCGAGCAACAGCTTCATCGAGCCGATTCTCGAAGCGTTGAGCGCTGGCCGGGCGGTCAATGCGACCCATACGATGGCGGTGGGTTGTTATTGTCCGTGGGTCGAGGACACATCTGCCAAAGAATAAGAAATCCCTCCGAGGGGCGATGCGCAGGAAAACAGTGGCATGCTAAACAGGGAATCAACAGCGAGACCATGGAACCGCTGTCATCAGAATAAGGAATCACCATGAAACGCACCCTCATCGCCTTCCTGTCACTGGTCGTCACCGCCATCATCGTCGCGGGCGGCTACCTCTACAGCAAGCAGCCCACCCGCCAGGGCACGATGCAGGTGCAAGGGCTCCAGGGCTCGGTGACGGTGCGCTACGACGAGCGTGGGGTGCCGCATATCCGCGCCGAGAACGAAACCGACCTGTACCGCGCCCTCGGCTATGTCCATGCCCAGGACCGGCTGTTCCAGATGGAGATCATGCGTCGTCTCGCCCGGGGCGAACTGGCGGAGGTGCTGGGGCCGAAGCTGCTCGACACCGACAAACTGATGCGCAGCCTGCGCATTCGCGAGCGCGCCGCGGCCTATGTGACCGAACAAGACCCGCAATCTCCGGCCTGGGTCGCCATGCAGGCCTACCTGGACGGGATCAACGCCTACCAGGACAGCCACACCCGGCCCGTGGAGTTCGATGTGCTGGGCATTCCCAAGCGCCCCTTTACGGCCGAAGACACCGTGAGCATCACCGGCTACATGGCCTACAGCTTCGCGGCGGCGTTCCGTACCGAACCGCTGCTGACCTACGTGCGCGATCAACTGGGCGCCGAGTACCTGAACATCTTCGACCTCGACTGGCAGCCCCAGGGCGTGCTGGCCGACGGCCCCAAGCGCGGCCTGCCCCTGGCCACCGCCGACTGGAAAGACCTCAATGCCCTGGCCCGCCTGAGCGAACAGGCCCTGGCGGAAAACGGCCTGCCGCAGTTCGAGGGCAGTAACGCCTGGGCGGTCGCCGGCAGCCGTACCCACAGCGGCAAGCCGTTGCTGGCGGGCGACCCGCATATCCGTTTTTCCACGCCGTCGGTGTGGTACGAGGCGCACCTGTCCGCGCCGGGTTTCGAACTCTACGGGCACTATCAGGCCTTGATGCCCTTTGCGACGCTGGGCATGAACAAGGATTTCGGCTGGAGCATCACCATGTTCCAGAACGACGACCTGGACCTGATCGCCGAAAAGGTCAACCCGGACAATCCCGAGCAGGTCTGGTATCGCGGCCAATGGGTGGACATGACCCGCAGCGAACAGCAGATCGCGGTCAAGGGCCAGGCGCCGGTGACGCTGGTGCTGCGCCAGTCGCCCCACGGTCCGATCGTCAACGATGCCCTCGGTGCGAACGCCGGCAAGACCCCGGTCGCCATGTGGTGGGGGTTCCTGGAAAGTCGCAATCCGATCCTCGACGCCTTTTACCAGCTCAACCGCGCCGACACCCTGGCCAAGGCCCGTGGCGCCTCGGCCGAGATCCACGCCCCCGGGCTGAACGTGGTGTGGGCCAATGCCAAGGGCGATATCGGCTGGTGGGCCGCCGCGCAACTGCCCAAGCGCCCCGCCGGCGTGAAGCCCGGGTTCATCCTCGATGGCAGCAGCCCGGAGTCGGAAAAGGAAGGTTTCTATCCGTTCAGCAGCAACCCTCAGGAAGAGAACCCGGCGCGGGGCTATATCGTCTCGGCCAACTTCCAGCCGGTGCCGGCCAGCGGCATCGAGATCCCCGGTTACTACAACCCCGCCGACCGCGGCCAGCAACTCAACCAGCAGCTCAGCGACAAGCAGGCGAAATGGGACATCCAGACCACCCAGAAACTGCAACTGGGCACCACCACCGCCTACGGCCCTCGCGTGCTCGCGCCGTTGTTGCCGGTGCTGCGTGAAGTGGTCAGCGACCCGCAGGAACGCAAATGGGTGGAGCAACTGGCCCAATGGCAAGGCGATTATCCGCTGGACTCCATCAGCGCCACGCTGTTCAACCAGTTCCTGTTCAACCTGGCCGACGCCGCCCTGCACGATGAACTGGGCGATGGGTTCTTCGACACCGCGCTGTCGACCCGGGTGATCGACGCGGCCCTGCCACGCCTGGCGGCATCGAAGGATTCACCCTGGTGGGATGACCGCACGACGCTGGGCACGGAAACCCGTGCCGACACGGTGAGCGTCGCCTGGAAGAAAAGCCTGGCGCACCTGCGGGCCACCCTGGGCGACGATGCCACGCAATGGCAATGGGGCAAGGCTCACACCCTGACCCATGGTCATCCGCTGGGCCAGCAAAAACCGCTGGACCGTGTCTTCAACGTGGGGCCGTTTGCCGCCCCTGGTACCCATGAAGTGCCTAACAATCTCTCCGCCAGGATCGGCCCGGCGCCGTGGCCGGTGACGTACGGGCCTTCGACCCGGCGCATCATCGACTTCGCCGACCCAAGCCATAGCGTCACCATCAATCCCGTCGGCCAGAGCGGCGTGCCGTTCGACAAGCATTACGAGGATCAGGCCGAGGCGTACATCGAAGGGGTCTATTACCAGGCGCACCTGGCCGAGGAAGAAGTGGTCGCCAATACCCGCGCAACCCTGAAGCTGCTGCCGGCCCGGGCGCCCTGAACCGGGCGTGCAGATCTTTTTCATCACTGAACCGGGCTTGATCGTCACGGATGGTCAAGACTAAAGGGGCTCACCTCCCCGCCTCTTTCACAGGAGTCAACGCTATGTTCAATAACTGGTCCGAACTGCTGCCCACCATCAAGAGCGCCTTTGGCGCCCTGGGCAAGAGCAATCCGAAGATGGTCAAGGCCTACATGGCCTTGGACGAAGCCGCGGCTGAAAACAACGTGCTCGATGCCAAGACCCGCGAGCTGATCTCCATCGCCGTGGCCATCACCACACGCTGCGACGGCTGCATTGGCGTACACACCGACGCCGCCATCAAGGCCGGCGCCACCCGCGAAGAAATCGCCGCCACCCTGGCCACCGCCGTGTCATTGAATGCCGGCGCGGCGTACATCTATTCCCTGCGAGCCCTGGAGGCCCATGACGCGTTGAAGGAGTGAGCGGCTGACACCTACGCCAGCGCAGCGAAATTCAGCCTGAATTGCTGCGGCGTCACACCCAGCCTGCGATTGAATACGCCGCGCATGTGCTGGGCATCGCGAAAGCCACATTGCCAAGCCACGGTCTTGAGCGGGGCGCGGGTGCTTTCCAGCATCACCCGCGCCGCGTCCACCCGGGCCTGCTCGACGAACTCCGCCGGCGTGATCTTCGCTTCCCGGGTGAACACCCGAGAGAAGTTACGCGGGCTCATGTTCGCGGCATTGGCCAGGTCGGCGATGGTCAGGTCACCGTTCAGGTGCGCCAGGACATACGCCTGGACCTGGGCCACGGTGGACGTCGGCTCAGCGTGGGGTGCGAGAAAAGGGCTGAATTGCGACTGCCCGCCCGAGCGCTGGGTAAACACCACCAGCCGCTTGGCAACACTCAGGGCCACGTCCGGGCCATGGTCCTGGGCCAGCAGGAACAAGGAAAGGTCGATCCCCGCGCTCACCCCGGCCGAGGTGTAGAGCTGGCGATCCTGCACGTACAAACGATCCGCTTCGACCCGGGTCGAGGGACACAGCTGCGCCAGCGCCGCGGCGTCACCCCAATGGGTGGTGGCGGTGCGCCCCTCCAGCAATCCGGCCCGGGCCAGCATGAAAGCGCCGTTGCAGATCGAACCAAAGCGCCGCGCCCGCCCGCAGGCTTCCCGCAGCCAGGCATCGAATACCGCGCCCAGGTGCATCAACGGCAACTGCGGTCCGCCCGCCACCAATAGCAGGTCGTACGCCTGCGAAGCGGCGCTGAAGTGCCGATGGGGATTGAGGGACAAGCCATTGGAACAAGATATCGCGCCCTGTTCGACGCCGATCACTTCAAGCCGATAATGATCCTCGGCGACCAGGAACCGATTGGCTTCGCTGAACACGTCCATGGGCCCGGTAACGTCCAGCGCCTGGACGCCTGGGAATACCACGACGGCGACGACTTTCTGCATGGTGCTCGCTTGCCTTCGAGTGGAACGACTCCAGCACCCTAGCCAATTCGCGTCTCGCAAGCCACCCTGGCACGAAACCCAGGCTTATTGGCAAGGATCGCAGCCATGGGAACATTGTTCGACTACCTCCCGGCGAACAGACTGAAACCCTCGGCGCCGCACTGGCCCATCGTCAAGAGGAGAACAGCATGAACAGCATCGCCGGCATCAAGATCCCCGACAGTACCCTCGCCCGGGCCACCACCGAATACATCCGCGATATCGAGTCCGACTTGCTGTACCACCACTCTCGCCGGGTATTTCTGTTCGGCGCCTTGAGTGGCCAGCGTCGGCAATTGGCCTACAACCCGGAGTTGCTGTATGTCGGGGCGATGTTCCACGACCTGGGCCTGGTGGCAGGTCATCGCAGCGACGATGAGCGTTTCGAAGTGGACGGTGCGAACGCGGCCGCAGCGTTTCTCAAGCCCTACGGGTTGAGTGATGACGATATCGAACAGGTATGGCTCTCCATCGCCCTGCACACCACGCCAGGCGTGCCCAAACACCTGCGCCCCACCGTCGCCCTGGTGACCGCCGGAGTGGAGATGGACGTGCTGGGCATGGACTACGCCGCGTTCCCGGCAGCGCAGCGAGACGCCGTGGTGCATGCTCATCCGCGCGGGGAAGGGTTCAAGGAATGCATCATCTGCGCCTTCGCCGACGGTTTGCGGCATCGTCCGCAGACCACCTTTGGCAACGTGAAGACCGACGTGCTGGTGGATCAGGAACCTGGGTTCAAGCCAATGAACTTTGTCGAAATCATCCGTACATCGCCTTGGAGCTCATAACCTGCCTCGCCTGTTCTTTGGCCGTACCACCGCCATCGCGAGCAGGCTCGCTCCCACATCGGAATGACGGCGGTTCGCAGACTTACAGGCAACCCAAAAAACTTGTGGGAGCGAGCCTGCTCGCGAAGGCGGACTGACACTCAACCTTTTCGTCGACTGTCGCACCGCTATCGCGAGCAAGCTCGCTCCCACAATGGGTCTGCGTTCGGCTGCGGATTTGTAGGCGACACAAAAAAACTGTGGGAGCGGGCTTGCTCGCGAAGGCGGACTGGCATTCAACCTTTTCGTCGACTGTCACGCCGCCATCGCGAGCAAGCTCGCTCCCACAATGGGGGTCTGCGTTTGGCTGCGGATTTGTAGGCGCCCCAAAAAACTGTGGGAGCGAGCTTGCTCGCGATGGCGGCCTGACAGTCAATCTCTTCATTGACTGTTACACCGCTTTCGCGAGCAAGCCCGCTCCCACAGGTAGAGCTGTGTCGGGTTAGACCGGTGCGGTCTCGGCCCGGCGGACTTCCGGTTGTTTCCAGGAGTCGGCAGCGCTTTCTTCGATGGCTTGCTGGATCGCGCGCTTGCGACTCTCTTCGGCGCGGCGGCTGAAGTACCAGACCAGGAAAGTCACCAGCGACACCGCCAACAGGATCAGGCTCGCCACGGCGTTGATCTCCGGCTTCACACCCAGGCGCACGGCCGAGAAGACTTCCATCGGCAAGGTCGTCGAGCCGGGGCCGGAGACGAAGCTTGCCAGCACCAGGTCATCCAGGGACAACGCGAAGGACATCATGCCCCCCGCCGCCAGCGACGGCGCGATCATCGGGATGGTGATCAGAAAGAACACCTTCCACGGCCGGGCACCGAGGTCCATGGCCGCCTCTTCGATGGACAGGTCCAGCTCACGCAAGCGTGCCGAGACCACCACCGCCACATAGGCCGCGCAGAACGTGGTGTGGGCGATCCAGATCGTGACGATGCCACGCTCCTGGGGCCAGCCAATCATCTGCGCCATGGCGACGAACAGCAGCAACAGCGACAGGCCGGTGATGACTTCCGGCATCACCAGCGGCGCGGTGACCAGGCCGCCGAACAGCGTGCGGCCCTTGAAGTGGGTGATGCGGGTCAACACGAAGGCCGCCAGCGTCCCCAGGGCCACCGCGGCAATCGCCGTGTAGCAGGCGATTTCCAGCGAGCGCACCACCGAGCCCATCAACTGACTGTTGTCCAGCAGGCCGACGTACCACTTGACCGACCAACCGCCCCACACCGTCACCAGTTTCGAGGCGTTGAACGAATAGATCACCAGGATCAGCATCGGTGCGTAGATGAACAGCAAACCCAGCACCAGCATCAGGCTTGAAAAACTGAAGCGCTTCATTCCTTGCCCTCCATTTCTTTGGCCTGACTGCGGTTGAACAGGATGATGGGCACGATCAGGATCGCCAGCATCACCACCGCCAGGGCGGATGCCACCGGCCAGTCTCGGTTATTGAAGAATTCCTGCCACAGCACTTTGCCGATCATCAGGGTTTCCGGGCCGCCCAGCAGTTCCGGGATCACGAACTCGCCCACCACGGGGATGAACACCAGCATGCAACCGGCGACGATGCCGTTCTTGGACAGCGGCACGGTGATTTTCCAGAAGCTGTTGAAGGTGCTCGAGCCCAGGTCCGACGCGGCTTCCAACAGGCTGGCGTCATGTTTCACCAGGTTGGCGTACAACGGCAGGATCATGAACGGCAGGTAGGAGTAGACGACCCCGATATACACCGCCAGGTTGGTGTTGAGAATCTGCAGCGGTTCGCTGATCCAACCCATGCTCAGCAAAAAGCCGTTGAGCAAGCCGTTGTTGCTGAGGATGCCCATCCAGGCGTAGACGCGGATCAGGATCGCGGTCCAGGTCGGCATCATGATCAGCAGCACCAGCACCGTCTGCATCTCTTTGCGGGCATTGGCGATGCCATAGGCCATCGGGTAGCCGATCAACAGGCACAAGACCGTGCTGATCAGGGCCATTTTCAGCGAGCCGAGGTAGGCGGCGATGTACAGCTCGTCCTCGCTCAGCATCGCGTAGTTGGCGAGGTTGAGCAGCACTTGCAGCTTCTGGTCGACGTAGCTGTAGATCTCGGTGTACGGCGGGATGGCCACGTCGGCTTCGGCAAAGCTGATCTTCAGGACGATGAAGAACGGCAGCATGAAGAACAGGAACAGCCAGATGAAGGGCACCCCGATGACCAGTTGGCGGCCACCGGGCGTTATTCGATCGAGTCGGCGTTTGAGTTTGCGCATGTTCATGAGCGAAGCACCACGCCGCTGTCGTCTTCCCACCAGACGAACACCTGGTCGCCCCAGGTCGGGCGCTGGCCACGGCGTTCGGCGTTGGCGACGAAGGACTGCACCAGCTTGCCGCTCGGCAGCTCGACGTAGAACACCGAGTGGCCGCCCAGGTAGGCGATGTCATGGACCTTGCCGCTGGACCAGTTGTGCTCGCAGGTCGGCGGCTCGGAAGTGACCAGCAGTTTTTCCGGGCGAATGGCGTAGGTCACGGACTTGTCCTGCACCGAGGTGCTGATGCCGTGGCCGACGTAGATGTTGCGGTCCAGGTCCTTGCAGGTCAGCACCGCGTGGCCTTCGGCGTCCTCCACCACTTCGGTCTCGAAGATGTTGACGTTGCCGATGAACTCGCAGACCAGCCGGCTGGTCGGGGTCTCGTAGATGTCGATCGGGCTGCCGATCTGGGCGATCCAGCCCAGGTGCATGATCGCGATACGTTCGGCCATGGTCATGGCCTCTTCCTGGTCGTGGGTCACCATGACGCAGGTCACGCCAACCCGCTCGATGATCTCCACCAGCTCCAATTGCATCTGCGAGCGCAGTTTTTTATCCAGCGCGCCCATCGGCTCGTCGAGCAGCAACAGCTTCGGGCGCTTGGCCAGGGAACGGGCCAGGGCCACACGCTGGCGCTGGCCGCCGGAGAGCTGGTGTGGCTTGCGCTTGGCGTACTGGCTCATCTGCACCAGCTTGAGCATCTCCGCCACGCGGGCATCGATCTCGGCCTTCGGGATCTTGTCCTGTTGCAGGCCGAAGGCGATGTTCTGTGCCACGGTCATGTGCGGGAACAGGGCGTAGGACTGGAACATCATGTTGATCGGCCGCTCATAGGGCGGCATGTCGGTGATGTCCACACCGTCGAGGAAAATCCGCCCCTCGGTGGGCCGCTCGAAACCGGCCAGCATGCGCAGCAAGGTGGATTTGCCCGATCCCGAACCGCCGAGCAAGGCGAAGATCTCGCCCTTCTTGATTTCCAGGGACACATCGTCCACGGCAATCGTCTCGTCGAACTTCTTCGTGACCCGGTCGATTTTGACCAGCACCTGCTTGGGTGTCTGGTCGCCCTCGAGGGCTTTCTTATAGGCGCCGGAGGCAACTGCCATTTACGAAACTCCCACAGAATTTGCAGTTCGCCCCACGCGGACGAACAAGAGTGTTGAGGTTATTTACCCGACTTGACCTTGGTCCAGCTGCGGGTCATGAGGCGTTGGATCTTGGGCGGCAACTCGGAGTTGACGTAGAGCTTGTCGACGACCGCTTGCGGTGGATAAACCGCTTCATCGGTGCGAACCTTCTGGTCCATCAGCTCGCCAGCCTTCGGGTTCGGGTTGGCATAACCGACAACGTCGCTGACCTGGGCGATGACCTCAGGCTTGAGCACATAGTTGATGAAGGCATGCGCTTGCTTGACGTTGGTGGCGTCACGCGGGATCGCCAGCATGTCGAACCAGAGATTGCCGCCTTCCTTGGGAATCACGTAGGCGATGTTGACGCCCTTGCCGGCCTCGCTGGCACGAGCGCGGGCCTGGAAGATGTCGCCGGAGAAACCGGCCGCCACGCAGATCTCGCCATTGGCCAGGTCGGAGATGTACTTGGAGGAATTGAAATAGGTCACGTAAGGCCGGATCTTGAGCAACTGCGCCTCGGCCTTCTTGTAATCTTCGGGGTCTTCGCTGTTGGGGTTCAGGCCCAGGTAATTGAGCATCGCCGGGATCATTTCGTCGCCCGAGTCGAGGAACGAAACGCCGCAGCTGGAGAGCTTCTTGATGTTCTCCGGTTCGAACAGCATGGCCCACGAATCGATCTTCTCGACGCCCAGGACCGCCTTGATCTTCTCGACGTTATAACCGATGCCGTTGGTGCCCCAGAGGTAAGGCACGGCGTACTGGTTGCCCGGGTCGTTCTTTTCCAGGCGCTTGAGCAGCACAGGGTCGAGGTTGGCGTAGTTGGGCAACTGCGCCTTGTCGAGCTTCTGGAACGCCCCGGCCTTGATCTGCTTGCCCAGGAAGTGGTTGGACGGCACGACCACGTCGTAGCCGGTACGCCCGGCCAGCAACTTGCCTTCCAGGGTTTCGTTGGAGTCGAACACGTCATACACCGGCTTGATGCCAGTGGCTTTTTCGAAATCCGCCAGGGTGGTCTCGCCAATGTAGTCCGACCAATTATAAATATGCACGGTGGAAGCGGCCTGGACACTGACGGCGAGCGTCAGGCCGGCACCGACCAGCAAGGCGTTGCGTAACAAAGAAAAGACTGGCACGTGGAGGTCCTCTTAAATAGTTGGGCCCAAGTTGCCCCCGTTACTTGGCCACGATGGACCCTGCAACAAAACCGGCGCGCAACTTACCCTCGATAAACCGATCCAGCAAAACTTTTAGTTATTGAGTGGCTCCTGTTGCCGCCGCCGCGATGCCAGCGACAACAGGAGGATGCTTCAGACCGGCTTATTTACCGGATTTGATCTTGGTCCAGCTGCGGGTCAGGATCCGCTGGGTCGCAGGCGGCAGATCGCTGATGGCGTACAGCTTGGCCTTCACTTCGTCCGATGGGTAAATGCTCGGGTCACCGGAGATTTCCTTGTCCACCAACGCGGTGGCGGCCTTGTTGCCGTTAGGGAAACGCACGCTGTCGGTGATCTGCGCCATGATTTCCGGCTGCATGATGAAGTTCATCCATTTATAAGCGGCCTCGACATTTTCGGCATCCTTGGGAATGGCGACCATGTCGTAGAACGAACCGGCACCTTCCTTGGGAATGGTGTAGGCCACTTTCACTTTGCCGCCAGCCTCGGCAGCACGGCTCTTGGATTGCTCGATATCACCCGAGTAACCCACGGCGACGCAGATGTTGCCGTTGGCCAGGTCGGAAATGTATTTGGAAGAGTGGAAGTAACCGATCGATGGACGCAACTTGAGGAACAGTGCTTCGGCCTCGGCCAGTTGCTTCTTGTCCTGGCTGTCGGTCGGGTAGCCAAGGTAATGCAGGGCCACCGGAATCATTTCGGTTGGCGAATCGAGGAAGCTCACGCCGCAGCTCTTGAGCTTGGCGATGTTCTCGGGCTTGAGCAGGGTGTCCCAGGAATCGATCTTGTCGACGCCCAATGCGGCCTTGACCTTCTCGGGGTTGTAACCGATGCCGATGGTGCCCCACATGTAAGGGAAGGCGTGCTTGTTGCCCTGGTCGCTGGCATCGCCGACGGCCTTGAGCAGGTCGGTGTCCAGGTTCTTCCAGTTCGGCAGCTTGGACTTGTCCAGCTCCTGGTAGACCCCGGCCTTGATCTGCTTGGCCAGGAAGTTGTTCGACGGCACCACGATGTCATAACCGGACTTGCCGGCCAGCAACTTGGCTTCCAGGGTTTCGTTGCTGTCGAACACGTCGTAGACGACTTTGATCCCCGTTTCTTTCTCGAACTTGGCGACGGTGTCCGGTGCAATGTAGTCGGACCAGTTGTAGACATGCAGCACTTTGTCGTCCGCCTGGACGGCGCCCGCCATCATGCCCATCAGGGACATGGCGAGGAGGGTCTTGCCAGCTATCTTCATACCTAATGCCTTCATGGATTGATGCTCCGGTTATTCTTTTTAGCCACGTTCAGTAGCCGGCTCGCGGGCAACTTGAACAGTCGGTAGTCTGGCAAGTTACAGGGCAGGCTTTCAACACAAGCCCAGCCTTTTGTTCACGCTGGGCGAGGCCCTTGCAGGCACCCCGCTCAGAGCCTAGCACTTAGCCCTGCAACGCATTGAGCGTCAGGTCCAGGCACTGCCGCGCCTTGGTCACCAATTCATCGATCTCGGCCTTGCTGATCACCAGCGGCGGCGCAATGATCATGGTGTCGCCCACCGCGCGCATGATCAGCCCGTTATCGAAGCAGAACTGCCGGCAGATCATGCCCACGCCCTTGCCTTCGTAGCGTTTGCGCGTGGCCTTGTCCTGGACCAGTTCGATCGCCCCCAGCAAACCGACCCCGCGTACTTCACCCACCAGCGGATGATCGTTCAGTTCCCGCAAACGCTTCTGCAAATAGGGTGCCGTTTCGCTGTGGACACGCTCGATGATCTTCTCGTCGCGCAGGATGCGGATGTTTTCCAGGGCCACCGCCGCGGCCACCGGGTGACCGGAGTAGGTAAACCCGTGGTTGAAGTCACCGCCTTCGTTGAGCACCGCGACCACGTCGTCGCGCACGATCAGCCCGCCCATGGGGATATAGCCGGAGGTCAGGCCCTTGGCGATGGTCATCATGTGCGGTTTCAACCCGTAATGGTCGGTACCGAACCACTCACCGGTACGGCCGAAGCCACAGATCACTTCGTCAGCCACGAACAGAATGTCGTACTTGGCGAGGATTTCCTTCATGCGCGGCCAGTAGCTGTCCGGCGGCACGATCACGCCACCGGCGCCCTGGATCGGCTCGGCGATGAAGGCCCCGACGTTGTCCACGCCGATCTCCAGGATCTTCTCTTCCAACTGGTTGGCCGCCCACACGCCGAACTCCTCGGGGCTCATGTCGCCGCCTTCGCCGAACCAGTAAGGCTGGGCGATGTGGACAATGCCCGGGATCGGCAGGTCGCCCTGCTCGTGCATGTAGGTCATGCCGCCCAGGCTCGCGCCGGCGACGGTCGAACCGTGATAACCGTTCTTGCGGCTGATGATGACTTTCTTGTTCGGCTGGCCCTTGATCGCCCAATAGTGGCGGACCATGCGCAACATGGTGTCGTTGCCCTCGGAGCCGGAGCCGGTGAAGAACACGTGGTTCATGCCTTCAGGGGCGATGTCGGCGATGGCTTTGGACAATTCCAGCACCGGCGGGTGGGCCGTCTGGAAGAACAGGTTGTAGTACGGCAGTTCGCGCATCTGCTGGCTGGCGGCGTCAGCCAGTTCCTCGCGGCCATAACCGACGGCCACGCACCAGAGGCCGGCCATGCCGTCGAGGATCTTGTTGCCTTCACTGTCCCAGAGGTAGACGCCCTTGGCGTGGGTGATGATGCGCGGGCCTTTCTCTTTGAGCTGCTTGAAATCGCTGAACGGCGCCAAGTGATGATCGTTGCTCAGGGCCTGCCATTCACGGGTTTGCGGGTTATTGCGGGTCATGCGAATTCTCCTGTTATCGGTGGGGGCGAAGCTGCCTGACGCAGCCTCGCCCGGCGCTTCAGACGGCAAAGAGCAGGAATTCCCGCTCCCACGAACTGATGACGCGCTTGAAGTTTTCATGCTCGGCCCGCTTGACCGCGACGTAGCCCGTGATGAATTTCTTGCCCAGGTATTTCTCGATGGTGGTGCTGTTTTCCATGCGTTCCAGGGCGTCTTCGATGGTCAGCGGCAAACGCAGGTTGCGGCGTTCGTAGCCACGGCCCACCACCGGCGCGCTCGGGTCGATGCCTTCGACCATGCCGATGAAGCCACACAGCAGGCTGGCGGCAATCGCCAGGTACGGGTTGGCGTCGGCGCCCGGCAAGCGGTTTTCCACCCGACGGTTCTGCGGCCCGGCATCCGGCACGCGCAGGCCCACGGTGCGGTTCTCTTCGCCCCATTCCACGTTCACCGGTGCCGAGGTGTCCGGCAGGAAGCGGCGGAACGAGTTGACGTTGGGGGCGAACAGCGGCAACAGCTCGGGGATAAACTTCTGCAAGCCACCGATATGGTGCAGGAACAGATCGCTCATGGTCCCGTCTTCATTGGAGAAGACGTTCTTGCCGGTTTCCTTGTCGATGATGCTCTGGTGCAGGTGCATCGCACTGCCCGGCTCGCCGGTCATGGGCTTGGCCATGAAGGTGGCGGCCACGTCGTGCTTGAGTGCCGCCTCGCGCATGGTGCGCTTGAACACCAGGATCTGGTCGGCCAGGGACAGGGCATCGCCGTGACGGAAATTGATTTCCATCTGCGCCGTGCCGTCCTCGTGGATCAGGGTATCGAGGTCCAGCTCCTGCAGTTCGCACCAGTCGTAGACGTCTTCGAACAGCGGATCGAATTCGTTGGCCGCTTCGATCGAGAAGGACTGGCGACCGGTTTCCGGGCGGCCGGAGCGACCAATGGGCGGTTGCAGCGGAAAGTCCGGGTCGTCGCTGCGCTTGGTCAGGTAGAACTCCATTTCCGGCGCGACGATAGGCTGCCAACCTTTGTCGGCATAGAGCTTGAGCACTTTCTTGAGCACGTTGCGCGGCGACAGCTCGATGGGGTTGCCCTGCTTGTCGTAGGCGTCGTGGATGACCTGGGCGGTGGGCTCAATGGCCCAGGGCACAAGGAACACAGCGTTCTCGTCCGGGCGGCAGATCATGTCGATGTCAGCCGGGTCGAGCAGTTCGTAATAGATGTCGTCTTCGACATAGTCGCCCGTAACGGTCTGGAGCAGAACGCTCTCGGGCAGGCGCATGCCTTTCTCGGCGATGAACTTGTTGGTCGGCGAGATCTTGCCCCGGGTGATACCGGTCAGGTCGCCAATCATGCATTCGACTTCTGTGATCTTGTGGTCTTTCAACCAATCGGTGAGCTGGTCGAGGTTGTTACTCATAAATGCCTCTAGGCGTGAGTTTCCTGACGGCTATTAGTCGTCAGGCGTTGTTTGACGCATCCGCGTCGCGTTGTGTTGCCCTTGCTCGGCAGGCATCGCCAAATGCCTGGAAAATCGCAAGGTAGTGCGGGTTAGAGCTTACCTCCCATTCAGGGTGCCATTGCACACCTAAAGCAAAAGCCTTGCCTTCTGGCACTGAAACAGCCTCGATCAGGCCATCGGGCGCCACCGCTTCGGCCCGCAGCCCGGGCGCCAGGCGCTCGATGCCCTGGCTGTGGATCGAGTTGACCTCAATCGACTGGGGCAGCCCCAGGCCTGCCAGTATGCCGCCAGGCTGGATGTGCACGGCGTGGGCCGGACCGTATTGGACCTCCACCGCTTGAGTATCGTCTTCACGATGATCGATGAACGTTCCGACTTCATGAACTTTCTGATGCAGGCTGCCGCCAAAGGCTACGTTCATCTCCTGGAAACCACGACAAATGCCCAGCACCGGGACGCCCGCCTCGACAGCGGCGCGGATCAGCGGCAGGGTGGTGGCGTCCCGCGCAGGATCATGGGCAGTGCCCGGCGCGCTGGCTGGGCCCTGATAATGAAAAGGTTCTACATTGGAAGGAGAGCCGGTCAGAAGAATGCCGTCCAGGGCGTCCAGAATATCGGACGGAGAGAACAGATCCGCCAGGGACGGGACCAGCACTGGCAAGCCCTTGGCGGCTGTCGCGACAGCCCGGGCATATTTATCGCCGCTGGTGTGATAAGCATGCAGACCGATCTGCCTGGAGCAGGTGGTGACGCCGATTAACGGCAGGCGAGACATGAAGCACCCCGGTATTATTGCTGTTATGGGTTTGAATCGAGCTTAGCCTTGTTCATTTTTTTACACAACACCCCCGTAAAAAATACAACACGGCCCGCTCAAGCCTGCGGGCGCCAAGGCCCCTAAAGGGAAAAAAACGCCCTAAATTGCCTCAAAAAAGCCCTGCAGGTGCTTTTTTAGGGCAAAAAAGGCCCTGCTTGACTTCGGCATGCCGTTCGGGTTGACTGGCTTTCGAAGAGATCAATGATTGATATTTTTAACAACAAAGGTGTTGCATCATGTCGGTACCCCCGCGTGCCGTTCAGCTTAACGAAGCGAACGCGTTCCTTAAGGAACATCCTGAGGTTCTGTACGTTGACCTTCTGATTGCGGATATGAATGGTGTGGTGCGCGGCAAGCGCATAGAACGCACCAGCCTCCACAAGGTTTACGAGAAAGGCATCAACCTGCCGGCCTCTTTATTTGCTCTGGATATCAATGGCTCTACGGTGGAAAGCACCGGCCTGGGCCTGGACATCGGTGATGCTGACCGGATCTGTTATCCAATTCCTGACACCCTGTGCAACGAGCCTTGGCAGAAGCGCCCGACTGCGCAACTGTTGATGACCATGCACGAACTCGAAGGCGAACCTTTCTTCGCCGACCCGCGTGAAGTCCTGCGCCAGGTCGTGACCAAGTTCGATGAACTGGGCCTGACCATCTGCGCCGCATTCGAGCTGGAGTTCTACCTGATCGACCAGGAGAACGTGAATGGACGCCCACAACCGCCTCGCTCGCCGATTTCCGGCAAACGCCCACATTCGACACAGGTCTACCTGATCGATGACCTCGACGAATACGTCGATTGCCTCCAGGACATTCTGGAAGGGGCCAAGGAGCAAGGCATTCCCGCCGACGCCATCGTCAAGGAAAGTGCCCCGGCGCAGTTCGAAGTGAACCTGCACCACGTGGCCGATCCGATCAAGGCTTGCGACTATGCGGTCCTGCTCAAGCGCCTGATCAAGAACATCGCCTACGACCATGAAATGGACACCACCTTCATGGCCAAGCCGTATCCGGGCCAAGCGGGCAATGGGTTGCACGTCCATATTTCGATTCTGGATAAAGACGGCAAGAATATCTTTGCCAGCGAGGATCCCGAGCAGAACGCCGCACTGCGTCACGCGATCGGCGGTGTGCTCGAGACCCTGCCCGCGCAGATGGCTTTCCTCTGCCCGAACGTCAACTCCTACCGTCGTTTCGGCGCACAGTTCTACGTGCCGAACTCGCCGACCTGGGGCCTGGACAACCGCACCGTGGCCTTGCGCGTGCCGACCGGTTCGGCCGATGCCGTGCGCCTGGAACACCGCGTCGCCGGTGCCGATGCCAACCCGTACCTGCTGATGGCGGCCGTGTTGGCGGGCGTGCACCATGGCCTGGTCAACAAGATCGAGCCCGGTGCGCCGGTGGAAGGCAACAGCTACGAGCAAAACGAGCAAAGCCTGCCGAACAACTTGCGCGATGCCCTGCGCGAGCTCGACGACAGTGAAGTCATGGCCAAGTACATCGATCCGAAATACATCGATATCTTCGTGGCCTGCAAGGAGAGCGAGCTGGAGGAGTTCGAACACTCCATCTCCGACCTCGAGTACAACTGGTACCTGCATACCGTGTAAGCGGTTGCGGTAAAAAAAGAAACGCCGCAGGCCTTCGGGGCTGCGGCGTTTTTTTTGCACTTGGGTGGATGGCCGCCTTCGGCGGATCGCGAGCAAGCTCGCTCCCACACTGTGTTAGGTGATGCCTTCAACATCCCGGCCACCGCCATCCCCTGTGGGAGCGAGCTTGCTCGCGATGGGGCCCTTTCAGTCAACACTCATCAGTGCCTGTCCCACCGCCATCCCCCTGTGAGAGCAAGGCAGCCGGGAAGACAACACCGGACCCGGCTCGTACAATGCCCGGCAGCCCCGCAGGAGAGCTTCATGACACGCATCGCCACACCCCGCAAACCCCGCGCACGCAGCCAGGCACGGATCGACACCATTCTCGATGCCGCCCGTACGCTGCTTGCCGCCGAAGGCGTGGCCAGCCTGTCGATCTACAGCGTCGCCGAGCGCGCCGGGATCCCGCCCTCTTCCGTGTACCACTTCTTCGCCAGCGTCCCGGCCCTGCTCGAAGCCCTGACCGCCGACGTCCACGCCGCTTTTCGCGCGGGCCTGCAAGCACCGATCGATCATGCGGCGCTGAACCATTGGCACGACCTGTCACGGCTGGTGGAACAGCGCATGCTCGCCATCTACAACCAGGACGCCGCCGCTCGCCAACTGATTCTGGCCCAGCACGGCCTGACCGAAGTCACCCAGGCCGACCGCCAACACGACCTCGAGCTGAGTGACTTGATGCACAAGGTGTTCGACCACCATTTCGCCCTGCCGCCCCTGCCCGGCGACGTCGATGTGTTCGCCCTGGCCATGGAGCTGGGCGACCGCGTCTATGCCCGCTCGATACAGCAGCACGGTCAGATCACCCCGCGCATGGCCGAAGAGGGCATGCGAGTGTTCGATGCGTACCTGGGGCTGTACCTGCCGCCGTATCTACCCAAGCGTGAAACGCCCTGAATCGTGGCGAGGGAGCTTGCTCCCGCTGGGCTGCGCAGCAGCCCCCTCCCTACCTCACCAAAGCCGCATCACAGACCGCCAAGAAACCAAAAAGCCCCGAAGGGCTCACGCCGTCCGGGGCTGTGGGTGAAGCATCGTTCACAACTTGGCGATAGACACCTCGGTGGATTTGACGAAGGCGATCACTTCGCTGCCGATCGCCAGTTCCAGCTCCTTGACCGAGCGGGTGGTGATGACCGACGTGACGATGCCGGAAGCGGTCTGCACGTCGATTTCCGACAGTACGTCGCCTTCGACGATTTCCTTGATGGTGCCTTTGAACTGGTTGCGTACGTTGATGGCTTTGATAGTCATGGTGTCGATTCCTGTCTGGATGAAGTTATTGCGCCCAACGCAACTGCGTGGGCAAGGGTGAAACGGGTTCGGGGTCCGGCGGTTGGCCGGGCAAGGACAGCACACGGTTGAGGACTTCGGTTTCCAGGCTCGCCAGGCGATGAGAGCCGCGAGCCCGTGGACGCGGCAGGTCGATGGCCAGGTCGAGGCCGATCTGGCCGTCCTCGATCAGGATCACCCGATCGGCAATCGCCACCGCTTCGCTGACGTCGTGGGTCACCAGCAACACCGTGAAGCCGTGCTGCCGCCAGAGGTTTTCGATCAGTTGCTGCATCTCGATACGGGTCAGGGCGTCCAGCGCTCCCAAAGGTTCGTCGAGCAACAACAGCCGGGGCTTATGAATCAATGCGCGGGCCAGGGCCACCCGTTGCTTCTGGCCGCCGGACAGCGCCGCCGGCCACTCATGGGCGCGGTCGGCCAGGCCTACCGCTTCCAGTGCCTGCAACGCTTGCGGGCGCCAATTGCCCTTGAGGCCCAGGCCGACGTTATCGATGATTTTTTTCCAGGGCAGCAAACGTGCCTCCTGGAACATCAGCCGCGTGTCTTCCCGTGCATCGCTCAACGACGCCGAACCGGCCAACAGCTGTCCACCGGTGGGCTGATCGAGGCCAGCCAATAAACGCAGCAAGGTACTTTTGCCGCAGCCACTGCGACCGACCACAGCCACGAACTGACCGGCCGGAATATGCAGATCGATATCGCGCAATACCTGGCGCGTGCCGAAGGTTTTTTGCAGCTTGCGCACCGCCAGCGGGATGCCACGCAGCAGATGCGCAGGTTGTTGGGCGGTCATGCCACACCTCCCTTGTTCACTTGGTACGCCGGGTGCCAGCGCAGCCAGACCCGCTCAAGCCCGCGAGCGGCCAGGTCGGCCAATTTGCCCAGCACGGCGTACAGGAGAATCGCCAGCACCACCACATCGGTCTGCAGGAACTCCCGGGCGTTCATCGCCAGGTAACCGATGCCGGAGCTGGCCGAGATGGTTTCCGCCACGATCAGCGTCAGCCACATGAAACCCAGGGCAAAGCGCACGCCCACCAGGATCGAAGGCAAGGCACCCGGCAGGATCACCTGGCGAAACAGGCTGAAGCCGGACAAGCCGTAGCTGCGGGACATCTCCACCAGCGCCGGGTCGACGTTGCGAATCCCGTGGTAGGTGTTGAGGTAGATGGGAAACAACGTGCCCAGGGCCACCAGGAAAATCTTCGCCGACTCATCGATGCCGAACCACAGGATCACCAGCGGAATCAGCGCCAGGTGCGGGACATTCCTGACCATTTGCACGGAGCTGTCCAGCAGGCGTTCGCCCCATTTCGACAAACCGGTGATGAAGCCCAGGGTCAGGCCGATGCCGCCGCCGATCAGGAAACCGACCGCTGCGCGCCAACCGCTGATCGCCAGGTGCGTCCAGATTTCGCCGCTGCGCACCAGGTTGACCCCGGCTTCGATCACGGCCACCGGTGCCGGGAGGATCCGCGTGGACAACCAGCCGGCCGATACCGACAGTTGCCAGACCGCCAGCAACAGCAGCGGCACCACCCAGGGCGCGAGGTTGTGGATGATTTTCTTCATGGCCGCCTCAGCTCTGGGACGCGGCTTTGGGCAGGATGTCGTTGGCGACCATTTCGCCGAACGGGCTCACATAACCCTGGCTTTTCGGCAGCTCAGGGCGCTCCACGTCCAGGTGCGGGAACAACAGTTCCGCCACGCGATAGGACTCTTCCAGGTGTGGATAACCGGAAAAGATAAAGGTGTCGATGCCCAGGTCGGCGTACTCCTTGACTCGCGCCGCCACGGTCGGGCCATCGCCCACCAGCGCCGTACCGGCACCGCCGCGCACCAGGCCGACGCCGGCCCAGAGGTTGGGGCTGACTTCCAGCTTGTCGCGACGGCCACCGTGCAGGGCGGCCATGCGTTGCTGGCCCACCGAATCGAAGCGCGCCAGGGAGGCCTGGGCACGGGCGATGGTGTCATCGTCCAGGTGGGAGATCAGCCGGTCGGCCGCCTGCCAGGCTTCGGCGTTGGTTTCCCGCACGATCACATGCAGGCGAATACCGAAGCGCACGGTACGGCCCAGCTTCGCCGCCTTGGCCCGTACCTGGGCGATTTTTTCCGCCACGGCCGCGGGCGGCTCGCCCCAGGTCAGCACCATTTCCACTTGCTCGGCCGCCAGGTCCTGGGCGGCTTCCGACGAGCCGCCGAAATACAGCGGCGGACGCGGTTGCTGGATCGGCGGATAGAGCAGCTTGGCGCCCTTCACACTGATGTGCTCGCCATCGTAATCCACGGTCTCGCCTTCCAGCACCCGGCGCCAGATGCGGGTGAACTCCACTGAGGCCTGGTAGCGTTGCTCGTGGTCGAGGAACAGGCCATCACCGGCCAGTTCGTCCGGGTCACCGCCGGTCACCAGGTTGAACAACGCCCGCCCGCCGGACAAGCGGTCGAGGGTCGCGGCCTGACGCGCCGCCACCGTTGGGGAAATGATCCCGGGGCGCAGGGCCACAAGGAATTTCAAGCGCTGGGTCACGGGAATCAACGACGCGGCCACCAGCCAGGAATCCTCGCAGGAACGCCCGGTGGGGATCAGCACACCGCCGAAGCCCAGTCGATCCGCCGCCTGGGCGACCTGCTGCAGGTAACCGTGATCGACGGCGCGGGCGCCTTCGGCAGTGCCAAGGTAATGGCCGTCGCCGTGGGTAGGCAGGAACCAGAAGATATTGAGGCTCATGGAGTGGTCTCCTAAAGGAATCGAATTACTGCGCGTTCGCAACGGCCGCCGGCGGCGTCCAGATCACGTCCTTGATGCTCAAGGGCTTGGGAATCAATTTGAGCTGGTAGAAGCTGTCGGCGATTTTCTGTTGTGCCGCCACCACGTCCGGCGTGAGGAACAGCGCCCCATAGCCTTGGCGTTTCACCGACGTCAGGGTGATGTCCGCCGGCAGGCCCAGCAGCGGAGAGACCTGCTTGGTCACGTCTTCAGGGTTGGCCTTGGACCACTCGCCGACTGCGCGCACTTCCTCCACCAAGGTCGTGATGACCTGCGGGTGCTTCTGCGCATAGGGTTTGGTGGCGAGGTAGAACTGGTGGTTGTCGACGATGCCCTTGCCGTCACGCAGGGTGCGTGCCTGCAACTGTTGTTCGGCGGCAGCCTGGTACGGGTCCCAGATCACCCAGGCGTCCACGCTGCCCCGTTCGAATGCGGCACGGGCGTCGGCCGGCGGCAGGAACACGGTCTGGATATCGGAATACTTGAGGCCCGCGTCTTCCAGCGCCCGCACCAGCAGGTAGTGGACGTTGGAGCCTTTGTTCAGCGCGACTTTCTTGCCCTTCAGGTCTTGCACCGACTGGATGGCCGAGCCCTTGGGCACAAGGATGGCTTCACTGGTGGGCGCCGGTGGTTCGTAAGCGACATAAAGCAGATCGGCGCCCGCGGCCTGGGCAAACACCGGCGGGGTTTCACCGGTCACGCCAAAGTCGATGGAGCCGACGTTCAAGCCTTCCAGCAGCTGCGGGCCGCCGGGGAACTCGGTCCATTGCACGTCCACGCCTTGGGCGGCGAGGCGTTTCTCCAACGAGCCCTTGGCCTTGAGCAGCACCAGGGTGCCGTATTTCTGATAACCGATCCGCAAGGTCTCGGCTTGAGCTTGAGCGATGACGCCGAGGGACACAGCCGCAGCAAACAGAGCGACCAGCCCGCGACGCAAAATGACAGTGCGCATGGCGCCTCTCCTTTCTGCTGTGGGGTTTTGGCTGCACCTGCTGGGCCGTTGGCGGCTGAGTAAGGTGAGTTGAATCAGGGTGTTCGGGGTTCAAATGCTCCAGCGAGCACTCAGCAAACGTTCGTTCAATACATTGGGGTCCAGCGGCCTGGGCCGACGGGCCATGGCACTGAAAAACTGTTCCAGCGCCTCGTCCAGGCGCTGTTGCAGGGCCGGCGTCAATTGCGCCTGGGCGCTGCCCTCGCCGTAAGCGATCTGGCTGTCTTCGGCAAAGATCCCGTGGAGCATTTCCTGGGCCTTGAGCGCCGACAACACCGGCTTGAGGGCGTAGTCCACCGCCAGCATGTGGGCGATGCTGCCGCCGGTTGCCATCGGCAACACCACTTTATGGGCCAGGGCGCGCTCGGGCAGCAGGTCCAGCACCGTCTTCAGCGCGCCGGAAAAAGACGCCTTGTACACCGGCGTGGCGATCAACAGGCCATCGGCGTTTTCGATCTGCCGGAGCAGGTCGACCACCTTCGGACTGTCGAAACGGGCATGGAGCAGATCTTCGGCCGGGAAGTCGCGCACCTGATAGCTCACCACTTCCACACCTTGCTGCTGCAACCAGCGTTGCGAACGTTCCAGCAGCACCCCTGAGCGGGAGCGTTGGCTGGGACTGCCACCGAGTGAGACGACCAACATGCCTACCCTTCCTTAACTGTCACGTGCGATTCGCGGCGGGCGATCTCGCTGCATGGGTCAAACCATAACAGGGGATTCATATATCTTTAAATCATATTTATTCATTTGGTTATGCAATTTTGAGATATACGATGTCCTTTTCCTTGTCGCAATAAAAAAGGCCGTCGAAACGGCCAAAACCCTTGGTGCACAGAAAGCCCAACCTGTGGGAGCGAGCTTGCTCGCGATGGTGTCGGATCTGCCAGCGTCGATGTCGACTGATACACCGCCATCGCGAGCAAGCTCGCTCCCACAGGTTCGGATCAGATGATGCGTCAGCGATTGGGTTGCGGGGTGAGGCGCAGGTAGGGTTTCACGGCGCGATAGCCCTTGGGAAAGCGCCGCTTGAGTTCCTCTTCATCCTTGAGCGACGGCACGATCACCACTTCATCACCGTCCTGCCAGTTGGCCGGGGTGGCGACTTTGTAGTTGTCGGTCAGCTGCAGGGAATCGATCACCCGCAGGATCTCGTTGAAATTGCGCCCGGTGCTGGCCGGGTAGGTGATGGTCAGGCGAATCTTCTTGTTCGGGTCGATCACGAACAGTGAGCGCACGGTCAAGGTGTCGCTGGCGTTGGGGTGGATCAGGTCGTACAGGTCCGACACCTTGCGGTCGGCATCGGCCAGGATCGGAAAATTGACCACGGCGTTCTGGGTCTCGTTGATGTCCTCGATCCACTTGTGGTGCGAGTCCACCGGGTCCACCGAGAGGGCAATGGCCTTGACCCCGCGCTGGGCGAACTCGTCCTTGAGCTTGGCGGTGAGGCCCAACTCGGTGGTGCATACCGGTGTGAAATCCGCCGGGTGGGAAAACAGCACACCCCAGCTGTCGCCGAGCCATTCGTGGAAGCGAATCTTGCCGGCGCTGGAATCCTGTTCGAAGTCGGGGGCGATGTCGCCGAGTCTGAGGCTCATGGTGCGGCTCCTGGATGAGGTTGTCGTGAGCCCAACTTTGCACCGGTTTCGATTGATTTAAAAAGAATAAATATCCATTTATCTAGATCATTAGTGAATATAAAAAACTGTTCACTGGCGCCATTCCGTCCACCGGCCCAAGATCGACATTGAGGTTCGAGAAGGCCTCGAGTTGCTGAAAGAGGAGAAGTTTCGGGGAGGGCTACAGGGGTGGGTCCGACTCGAAAAAACGTAAAGCCCCGCCCGGCGTGATGCCGGGCGGGGCTTTTTTTGTTTTGTACCCACACTACGGAAATTATTGACGCGATTTCAGGACGAGCGGCTAGGATAGGCAACATGAACACTCAAGCCTTGTTGACTCATCTGCAAAACCAACTCCCTGGTCTGCTGGCGGTTTACCTGTTTGGTAGCCATGCACAGGGCACCGTCGGGCCTGACAGTGATGTCGATTTGGCTGTGCTCTTGTCCGGCGAGGTTGACCCTGTGTCGTTATGGCAGCTTTCAGGGGATTTGGCGGATATCGCTGGCAGTCCGGTGGATCTGATTGACCTACGTGCGGCAACCACCGTCATGCAATATCAGATCGTGACCCGAGGCCAGAGACTCTGGGCCAGAGACGTACAGGCGGGGTTATTCGAAAGTTTTGTTCTCAGCGAGAAAACAGCCTTCGACGAAGCTCGAGCAGGCTTGCTCAAGGATATTCAGGAAGAAGGGCTGATCAATAAAGCAGCGAGTATCGAGCGTTGCATCGCCAGGGTACGGGAGGAATATGAGAAGGATCCCGCTACCTTCGCGACTGATTTCACTCGTCAGGACTCGGCCATTCTGAATATCCAACGTGCGTGTGAAGCGGCGTTGGACATGGGGCAGCACTTGATTCGCCGGGAGCGACTGGGCGTCCCGCAAAGCGCCCGGGATGTGTTCGAGTTGCTTTTCCAAGGTGGCTGGCTGGTTGAAGGCCTGGTGAAAAATCTGAAGAACATGGTGGGCTTCAGGAACATCGCCGTGCATGACTATCAAGCCCTGCAACTGCCGATCATGGTCGCGATCATTACCCAACACCTGGACGATTTCCTGGCGTTCAGTGCATTCATCCTGCGTAAAGACGCGACGCAGTCCGCACCTTAGCGGACAGCTGGCGGAGAAAATGCGCAGATCAAAACGCAAAAGCCCCGCCGGGCGCACTGCCGGGCGGGGCTTTTTTTACTTTTCTACGTCTTACAGGAAGTTGTAAGTGTAGTTGAAGATCAGGCGGGTCTGATCCTGGTCGGCAATACCAGTGCCGCTGCCACGGTAAGAACCGTAACGCAGGGTCGTGCCGAAGCCCTTGAGCGGACCTTGCTGGACAACGTAGTCCAGACGCATGTCACGTTCCCACTCGGAAGTATCGCTTCCGCCAGTAGCGGACTTGATGTCATCGCCGTGCAGGTAGGCAATCGCTGCCTTCAGGCCTGGAACGCCCAGGCCGGTAAAGTCGTACGAGTATTGACCAAAGGTGGTGTTCTCACCTGCACGGATGAACTGCTGGATCATGCTGTCGGTGAACAGGTAGAAGCTCGAACCACCCGCGCCTTCGTTACGACCGGCGTCATTGAGCAGGCTGCCCTGGTTCAGGTAGACGAAGCCACCATCATCGCCAACTTGTTGATGGCCCAGCAGGAACGCGCTGCCGCCCAGGGTATAGGTGAACATGGCGCTCCAGGTCTTGTTATCGACCTCGCCCGGGTTCTTGGCGTAGCCACCGTTGTTGTTGAAGCGATAGCCCGGGTCGCCGTTGCGGCCATCCGAGCTGCTGTCGAAGTAACGCAGGTCAGTCTTGAACGACTGGCCTTCGCTGATCGGGAAAACGTGTACCGCACCCAGGAAGTGCTGTTTGTAGTAATCCTGCAGGTTGGCGTAGTAGTACTGCAGGGTCAGGTCTTTGGTGACCTTCCAGTCGGCACCGGCGTAACGGAACTGGTTGCTGTCCTCAGTACCGCCGTTCACGGCCAGGCCAGTGCTGTTGGTCCCGGCACGACCCTGCGCATGCTCCAGTTGGCCGGCGTTGAACGTGACGTTGTCCAGGTCCTTGGAGGTGATCGTGCCACCTTCAAAGGTTTGCGGCAGCAGGCGGCCATCGTTGGCGACCAGGATCGGCAGGTTAGGCTGCAGTGCGCCACCCAGGTGAGCCTCGGTCTTGGAGAAAAGCGCCTTCACGTTGCCCGATGCGCGGCTCCAGCTGTGTTCGGCAGAGCCGTCGGAGTCACTTGGGGAAAAGGAGTTGTTGTCTGGGTGTTGACCCTTGCCACCGTCGAGGTGAAGACCGACCAACGCCTGGGCGTCGATACCAAAACCCACCACGCCTTGAGTGAAGCCGGATTTGTAGTCGAACTTCAGGCCAGTGGCGGCCTCACGCTGGTCGCTACCGCCTTCATGGTTATCGTTGTCAAAGTACATGGTGCGAGAACTGACGGACGCCTTGCTGTCCTCGATAAAACCCGCTGCGCCTGCCTGCTGCGCCAAAACCCCAAAGGCCACAGCCAGGGCCAAGGTAGACTTGTTCATGCTTCGCTCCTCTCGTTTTCTAATTCTTGTGTTCTTTGGTCCTGGATCGATCGTCCGGAATCCGCGGATGCGCGATTAGCGCCAGACCGTGACTAACAAGTCAATCGTAACCATTTGTGACTACGACCAAGGTCTAACCCTGCTACACCGGCCCGCAGGATAATGGATTCTCTATAAATCCAAAAAGAATTGTTTCATTACTTTTCAGCTCTTTTCGACATATGGTTACCCTCAACGCGTCAAGCCGTGAAAAGGCTTATCGGCGACGTTGAGGATTACTGAATGGTGTTTTAGCGGCTTTTGCGAGGTCCGCTCATCCTGCGGCGAAATAGCTCCGGCGCCTCCAATGGCTTCGATCCTGATCACGACGGCGCGCGCGCGGTGCGATCTTGAGCGTTCCAGACTAGCTGCTCATTGTCTGAAATCAAGGTCGCGGTGGCGCATGGGTTCAGGCCGGGCTCTACAGGGCCTTTTCGAATATCTTCGAATTACGCTGATAGTTGTAGAGCGACGCCCGCGCTGCCGGCAGACGATCGACGCTGCTGGGCTCGAAACCGCGTTCGCGGAACCAGTGGGCAGTCCGGGTCGTCAGTACGAACAGCGTCTTGAGCCCTTGGGCGCGGGCCCGGGTTTCGATTCGCTCCAGCAGTTCATCGCCCCGGCCACCGTGGCGGTATTCCGGATTCACCGCCAGGCAGGCCAGTTCCCCGGCATCCGAATCGGCGATCTGATACAGCGCCGCGCAGGCGATGATCATGCCTTCGCGCTCGACTACGCTGAACTGTTCGATCTCGCGTTCCAGCACTTCGCGGGAGCGACGCACCAGAATCCCCTGCTCTTCCAGCGGGCTGATCAGGTCCAGCAGGCCGCCAACATCTTCGATGGCCGCTTCGCGCACCACCTCGAATTGCTCCTGGGCCACCAGCGTACCGCTGCCATCGCGGGTGAACAGTTCAGCCAGCAGCGCGCCATCCTCGGCATAGCTGACGATATGGCTGCGTGCGACGCCGCCACGACAGGCCTGGGCCGCCGCATCCAGCAGTTCGGCCTGATAGTCGCTGCCCAGGCGCTGCATATGGCCCGGGACCTGTTGCGGGCGCAATTCCCGAACCAGCCGTCCGTCCTCGCCGATAAGCCCTTGCTCGGCGCCGAACAGCAACAACTTGTCGGCCGCCAGGTCGATGGCTGCCCGGGTGGCGACGTCTTCACAGGCCAGGTTGAAGATCTCCCCGGTGGGCGAATAACCCAACGGCGACAGCAACACGATGGAGCGCTCGTCCAGCAGGCGGTTGATGCCCTTGCGATCGACCCGGCGCACTTCACCGGTGTGGTGATAATCCACGCCTTCGAGCACCCCGATGGGACGCGCGGTGACCAGGTTGCCGCTGGCGACCCGCAGCCGCGAGCCCTGCATGGGCGAGGAGGCCATGTCCATGGACAGGCGTGCCTCGATGGCGATGCGCAACTGGCCGACGGCGTCGATCACGCACTCCAGTGTCGCCGCATCGGTGATGCGCATGCCGTGGTGGTAATGGGGCGTCAGGCCCCGTGCCGCGAGGCGGGTCTCGATCTGCGGACGCGAACCGTGGACCAGCACCAGGCGCACGCCGAGGCTGTGCAGCAGCACCAGGTCATGGACGATGTTGCCGAAATTGGGGTGTTCCACCCCGTCGCCGGGCAGCATGACGATGAAGGTGCAATCGCGGTGGGCGTTGATGTAGGGCGAAGCGTGACGAAGCCAATTGACGTATTCGGGCATGAACCTGGACCTGTAATAAATAACAGCCAAAAAAAGACGAAACAGAACGCACAACGGGCTGATGGTTATCGTCGGAACAGGCTTGGCGACACGCGCGCTCTCCTCATGTGATGAATACGGGCCCGCAAGGGCGCAATTTAACCGGCCGTGGCCGGCGTCAGGCAGTAATGGCCGATCAACTGCCGCAGCAACTGTACGGTAGGTTGCAAACGTGACATTTCAAGGTACTCGCCCGGTTGGTGGGCACAGGCGATATCGCCAGGACCGAGCACCAGGGTTTCGCAGCCAAGGCGCTGAAGATAAGGCGCTTCTGTGCCGAACGCCACTGCTTCGGCGCGATGGCCGGTCAGTCGTTCGGCCACGCGGACCAACTCGGCGTCCTCGGCCTGCTCGAACGGCGGCACTTCGGGGAACAGCGGCGCATAGTCGATCTTGACCTGGTGTCGCTCGGCAATCGGCTCGAGCTTCTGCCGGATCGCCGCCCGCAGCACTTGCGGGTCCATGCCCGGTAACGGGCGCAGGTCGAATTCCATGGAGCACTGGCCGCAGATCCGGTTGGGATTGTCGCCACCGTGGATGCAACCGAAGTTCAGGGTCGGTTGCGGCACGCTGAACTGCGGATTACGGAATTCACGCTGCCATTGCAGGCGCAGGCCACGCAGTTCACCCATGGCATCGTGCATGGCTTCGAGGGCGCTGTGGCCCAGGCTTGGGTCGGAGGAGTGGCCGCTGCGCCCGAGAATATCGATGCGCTCCATCATCACGCCCTTGTGCAGGCGAATCGGGCGCAGGCCGGTCGGCTCGCCGATCACCGCCGCGCGCCCCAACGGTCGGCCGGCATCGGCCAGGGCCCGGGCGCCGGCCATGGAGCTTTCTTCGTCACAGGTCGCGAGGATCAGCAGCGGTTGCTTGAACGGTTGGTCCAGCAGCGGCTTGACCGCTTCGATGGCCAGGGCGAAAAAGCCCTTCATGTCGCAACTGCCCAGGCCCACCCAACGGCCATCGACCTCGGTGAGCTTCAATGGATCGGTCTGCCATAACGCACCGTCGAACGGCACCGTGTCGCTGTGACCCGCCAACACCAGGCCGCCGGGACCACTGCCGAAACTGGCCAGCAAATTGAATTTGCCGGGGCTGACCTGCTGGACATCGCAGGAGAACCCCAGCTCGGTGAGCCAGCCTGCCAGCAGCTCGATCACGGCACTGTTGGACTGGTCGAGCCCGGGTTGGGTACAGCTGACCGAAGGCGTGGCGATCAGGGCAGCGAATTGATCTTTCATGGACGGCAAAGGCATCGCTGACTCCAGGCTTACAGATTGATGTCCATCATAGAACCATCCGGCGCAAGGAATAAACCGTCGCGGCGCGTAGGATGAGCGAGTCCTGTACACTGCACGGCCTTGGCAGCCACACCTTCCCCCGGCTGCGCAACCGATCCCTGGATTTTCCGGCCATGCAGAAAGAAACCGAAATCAAACTCCGCGTCAGCCGCGAGACCCTGGCAGCCTTGCGCGAGCATCCGCTGCTGAAAAAACGCAACAAGAGTGGCTGGGAACGCCACGAATTGATGAATCAGTATTTCGACACGCCAGAGCGCGACCTGGCCCGGGCCAAGGTCGCCCTGCGCCTGCGTCGCGACGGTGAAGAGGTGATCCAGACCCTCAAGACCCGCGGCCAGAGCGTCGCCGGCCTGTCCGAACGCAATGAATACGACTGGCACCTGCCCAAGGCCAAGCTCGATTTGAAGAAGCTCGACGGCGAATGCTGGCCCGAGGCCCTGGCCGAACTGGACAAGAAAACCCTCAAGGCCATCTTCACCACCGATTTCGTCCGCGAACGCGCTGAAATCGCCTGGGGCCGTGGCAAAAGCAAGGTGGTCATCGAAGCCGCCCTGGACCTGGGCCACGTCGTGGTGGGCAAGCAGAAGGAAGAAATCTGCGAACTGGAGCTGGAATTGCGCGAAGGCGAGCCCGCCGCCCTGCTGGAGCTGGCCGCCGAGCTGGCCGCGACCCTGCCCTTGATGCCGTGCGACATCAGCAAGGCCGAGCGTGGCTATCGCCTGCATGACGCGGGCAGCTATGCCTTGAGCCTGCCAGCCCCGCAGTTGACCGCCGAAACGCCGCTGGATGACGCCTTCGCCGCGCTGAGCTGGCATTTGCTCGGCAGCAGCCAACGCCTGGCCGAACAATACCGTTTCAATGGCCACTGGCGCCTGCTGCAGGACTGGGTGGAAAACCTCGCCGAACTGCGTGCCCTGCTCAGCAGCCTCGGCCAGGCCGCGCCACGCCAGTCGACCCACGACCTGCGCCTGGCCCTGGACGCGTTGCTGGAAGACTGGCGTCCGCTGGTCCAGGCTGGCCTGGACGACGAAGACGTGCGCAAGGCCGCGCCGGAGCAGTTCCTTGAAGAGCTGCAAGACCCGCGCTGGGGCCTGTTTTCCCTCAATACTTCACGCTGGCTGCTGGCCCGCAGTTGGGCCGCCGAGCGCAACACCCGTGGCAATCGCCAGGGCGCGGCGCAACTGGGCAGTTGGCTGCCGCGTCTGCTGGGCGAAGAATCCTCGTCCCTGCAATTGCAACGCTATCAGCAGCAGCCGGAAGACCTCGCCGAGCAACTGCCGCGTATCGAACGCATCCAGGCCTGGCTGCACCACGCCCGTCATGTGCTGGAAATCCCGGAAATGGACCGCCTTTACGGTGAGCTGAACAAGCTGGCGCAACTGGCCAACCAACCCATCACCGACGAAACCCTGGATGCACGCAAGCAGCAGGCGATTGCGGTGTACCAGAATCGGGCCTGGAAGACTTTGCTGCGGCTGTGATGCCGTCATCGCGAGCAAACTCGCTCCCACAGGGGTTCAGCGTTGCAACCACCTCCAGTGGCCGCTGAAGATCAACTGCGGGAGCGAGCTTGCTCGCGATGGGGCCAGCACATCCTCCACAGAACTCAGCGCACCACCGGCAAACTCGTCGTCGACTTGATCTCCGACAGCGCCACGATCGAATTCACTTCCTGGATCCCCGGCACCATCGACAGCTTTTCGAAAAAGAATCGCTCATAGGCTTCGATGTCCGCCGTGACGATGCGCAACAGAAAATCCACGGCGCCCATCAACACGTAACACTCCAGCACTTCGGGGAAGCCGCGAATCGCCTCGGTGAACTCGGTGAAGTTCGAACGGCCATGGGCGTTGAGTTTCACTTCGGCGAAGATCTGCGTGTTGAGACCGATTTTCTTGCGATCCAGCAACGTCACCTGACCGCGGATGACGCCCTCCTCCTTCATCCGCTGGATCCGCCGCCAGCACGGCGATTGAGACAAGCCGACCTGCTCGGCGATTTGCGCACTGGACAGCGAGGCATCCTCTTGCAGCAGCGCCAGTATCCGGCGGTCGTAGCTATCCAGTTCGCTTTGCATAAATAAACCCACAGCAAATTGTTTTGAGAATCATACGATTCGAAAAATCGTCAGAACCACTCATCTTAGATAAGAAATACCCCGCGCCCCATGTAAATATTTCTCCCGCCCCAGGAGACCCGCCATGCCCCCACTCGAAGCCGTTGCCACAACCACGACCCGCGCCGACGTCTGGCACGCCGCCAATGCCCATTGCCGGGTGCAGTACCAGATGCTGGCCGAGGCCGAGCCGGACCTGCTGTGCCGGGCGTTGAACCTGTTTGCCTTGCAGGGCCTGACGCCACGGCACGTGCGCGTCGAGCGCCTCGACGATCTGCTGTCCCTGGACATCGGCCTGGACGGGCTGAGTTGGCATCGAGCCCAGGTGATCGCTGAAAAATTACGTAACCTGATCGGCATGTGCTCGGTGGACCTGCAAAGCGTTGAATTTACGGGGGTTGAGCCGATCCAGGCGGCCGGTTGAGCGGCCCATGGGCAAGACCTGGTAACGCATTGGTCGGGTAGTGGCCCAACGGACCACAGGGTCGGGACTATTCTTTTGCAGACCGAGCGAGGACGCCGAAGCGTCTGTATCGCGGCTTTGCTGCAATTGTCCAATAGGAACCCGCATGTCCACCAAACACGCCACTCAGGACCGCTGGCTGGACCTCAATGATCTGCTGCGCCAACTGGTCACCCAGGGCTTCATCAGCCAGGACTCGGCCGAAACCGCGCTCAACGCCCGCCGACGCCACAGCGCCAATAGCCAGCTGCATCCGCTGGAGTTCATTGCCAACCAGCACCTGGACGATCTCAGTCGACCCGGCAAGCGCCTGGACCTGGAGAACCTGACCCTGTGGTTGTCCCAGCAGGCCGGCCAACCCTACATGCGCATCGACCCGCTGAAAATCAACGTGGCGGCCGTGACGCCCTTGATGTCCTATGCCTTTGCCCAGCGCCACAAGATCCTCGCGGTAGCGGTCGATCGTGATGCCGTCACCGTCGCCAGCGCACAGCCCTACGTCAGCAGCTGGGAAGCCGACCTGACCCACGTGCTCAAGCTGCCGATCAAGCGGGTGGTCGCCAACCCGGTGGATATCCAGCGCCTGAGCGTGGAGTTCTATCGCCTGGCCAAATCGGTCAGCGGCGCCACCACGGTCGATCAGCAACCGAGCAACCTGAGCAATTTCGAACAGTTGCTCAACCTGGGAGCCAGTGACCAGGAACCGGACGCCAACGACGCTCACATCGTCAATATCGTCGACTGGCTGTTCCAGTACGCCTTCCAGCAGCGGGCCAGCGATATCCACATCGAACCGCGCCGCGAGCAGGGCACGGTACGGTTTCGCATCGACGGGGTGCTGCACACCGTCTATCAGTTCCCGCCGCAGGTCACGATGGCGATCGTCAGCCGCCTCAAGAGCCTGGGACGGATGAACGTCGCGGAAAAACGCAAACCCCAGGACGGCCGGGTCAAGACCAAGACCCCGGACGGTGGCGAAGTGGAATTGCGCCTGTCGACTTTGCCCACGGCGTTCGGCGAAAAAATGGTCATGCGGATCTTCGACCCGGAAGTGCTGCTCAAGGATTTCGACCAGCTCGGTTTCTCCGCCGACGACCTGCGCCGCTGGCAGGACATGACCCGCCAGCCCAATGGCATCATCCTGGTGACCGGGCCTACCGGTTCCGGCAAGACCACCACCCTCTACACCACCCTCAAGAAACTGGCGACGCCGGAAGTGAACCTCTGCACCATCGAGGACCCGATTGAAATGGTCGAGGCGTCCTTCAACCAGATGCAGGTCCAGCACAACATCGACCTGACCTTCGCCGCCGGGGTACGGGCATTGATGCGGCAAGACCCGGACATCATCATGATCGGTGAGATCCGTGACCTGGAAACCGCTGAAATGGCGATCCAGGCGGCGCTGACCGGGCACCTGGTACTGTCGACGCTGCACACCAACGACGCGCCGAGCGCCATCAGTCGCCTGCTGGAGCTGGGTGTGCCCCATTACCTGATCAAGGCCACCGTGCTCGGGGTCATGGCCCAACGGCTGGTGCGCACCCTGTGCCCGCAATGCAAGGCCCCGCTGGCCCTGGACGAAGACGACTGGCAGACCCTGACTCGGCCCTGGCAGGCACCGTTGCCGAGCAATGCCCAACAGGCCGTCGGCTGCCTGGAATGCCGCGACACCGGTTATCGCGGCCGCGCCGGTGTCTACGAAATCATGCAACTGACCGACAGCGTCAAGGCCTTGATCCACCCCGACACCGACCTGCTGGCGGTGCGCCGCCAGGCCTTCAAGGAAGGCATGCGCAGCCTGAGGCTGTCGGGGGCGCAAAAGGTGGCCGCGGGCTTGACCACTGTCGAGGAAGTGTTGCGCGTGACACCGCAGAGCGAACAGAAGTAGCGGTGGCGAGAGGCTGTGGGAGCAAGGCTTGCCCGCGATGAAAATGACGCGGTCTCCCGGGGAGGCAAGGCGCCTGCATCGCGAGCAAGCTTTGTTCCCACAGAGTTTGCTCCCACAGAGTGAGGATAATGGCCGCTTGCCCTACACTCAGGGCTCGCAGGTCCATCTCACTTCGCACAGGGAACCGTCATGCAGATCGGTAGCGTACTTTTACTTTTCATCGGCCTGGTGGTCGCCATTCTCTTCATGGGCTTCAAGGTCGTGCCCCAGGGCTACCAATGGACTGTCGAGCGGTTCGGCCGCTACACCAACACCCTCAAGCCCGGCCTGAACATCATCATCCCGGTGATGGATCGCATCGGGCGCAAGATCAATGTCATGGAAAGCGTACTGGACATCCCACCCCAGGAAGTCATCACCGCCGACAACGCCACGGTACAGATCGACGCCGTGTGCTTCTTCCAGGTGGTCAATACGGCCCAGGCGGCCTACGAGGTCAACAACCTCGAACACGCCATCCGCAACCTGCTGCAAACCAATATCCGCACCGTGCTGGGGTCCATGGAGCTGGACGCGATGCTGAGCCAGCGCGACGGCATCAACGAAAAATTGCTGCGCACCGTCGATGAAGCCACGGCGCCGTGGGGCATCAAGATCACCCGGATCGAGATCAAGGACATCAGCCCCCCGGCGGACCTGATGGCCGCCATGTCGGGGCAAATGAAAGCCGAACGTATCAAGCGTGCCCAAATCCTCGAAGCCGAGGGCCTGCGAGCGTCGGCGATTCTCACCGCCGAAGGCAAGAAGCAGGCGCAGATCCTCGAGGCCGAGGGCAGCCGCCAGGCGGCGTTCCTGGAGTCCGAGGCCCGTGAGCGCCAGGCGCAAGCCGAAGCGTTGGCCACCCAGGTGGTGTCCCAGGCCATTGCCGACGGTAACGTCCAGGCCGTGAACTACTTCGTCGCGCAGAAATACATCGATGCACTGGGCAAACTGGCGTCGGCCAACAACAGCAAGGTGATCCTGATGCCGCTGGAAGCCAGCCAGGTCATCGGCGCGGTCGGTGGCATCGGCGAAATCGTCAGGGCCACCTTCGACAGCAAGAAAGCCTGAGGCGCGCGTATGTGGGGGTTCCTGCAACACATGTCGTACTGGGACTGGCTGGCGCTGGGCGTCATCCTGCTGATCCTTGAAGTGTTCGGCGCCGGTGGTTACCTGCTGTGGATCGGCATGGCCGCCGCGGCAGTCGGCGTGCTCACGTTCATCCTGCCGCAGATGCCGTGGGAACTGCAGTTCCTGTTGTTCGGCCTGTTCGCCATCGCCACGGCACTGTACTGGTGGCGACGCCAGCGCAGCGCTGTGCGCCAAAGCGATCAGCCGCATCTGAACCTACGCGGACAGGAACTGATCGGCAAGGTTTTCCTGGTGCATGAAGCGATTGTCGATGGCCGTGGCAAGATCAAGGTGGCCGACAGTGTCTGGCTGGCCAAGGGGCCCGAGTCGTCCGTTGGCACACGGGTCAGGGTGGTGGCGCAGGAGGGGGCGGTGCTGCAGGTGGAACGGGCTGACTGATAAGTCATGGAACTGAATCGAGACGCAGGTAATCCAACGTCATAGTTAACCCAGTGGAGTCACCTATCATGCGTCTCAAACTTGCTGTCGCTACCGTAGCCTTGCTGTCTCTTCCTGTTGGCTCGGCAATGGCCGACACGTTTTGGCGTAACGTCATCTCGTCCGGTGCGACCACCGGTTCCACCTACCTGACCTTCAAGGATCACAAACTGATCGTCGCCGCCCAGGACGATGCCGGCAGCTTCGTCGCCAGTGATGGCGGTATCCGTGGTCCTTACCTGGAAGCGGCGATGCAGAAAGTGCGTGCCGACAACCCAGGCCTGCAAGCCACCGACATGGAACTGGCCAACGCGATCCTGGCGAAAAACGCCGTCGCCCAGGATTGATGCCCGACCAATAAAAAATGCCGCTCGATGAGCGGCATTTTTTTGCCCGGTGAAAACCCCAAGGCTATCCCAACCCTTGTGGGAGCGAGCTTGCTCGCGATAGCGGAGTGTCAGCCCACATCAATGCCGCTGATCCACCGCTATCGCGAGCGAGCTCCCACAGGTGCGGTCGTCCTTACTCGCCGATGGCAGCCTTGTAACCCGCCGCGTCCAGTAACTTGTCCAGTTCAGACTTGTCGCTTGGCTTGAGCTTGAAGATCCAGGCGCCGTACGGATCGGAGTTCAGCAGTTCAGGCGAACCGCCCAACTCTTCATTGATCGCAATCACTTCACCCGCAATCGGGGAATAGATATCGGAAGCGGCTTTGACCGACTCCACCACACCGGCCTGATCACCTGCGGCAAAGGCCTTACCGACTTCAGTCAGTTCGACAAACACCACATCGCCCAAGGCTTCCTGCGCATGATCACTGATGCCCACAGTGACGGTGCCGTCAGCTTCCAGGCGTGCCCACTCATGGCTTTCGGCAAAACGCAGTTCGGCAGGGATATCACTCATATTCTGTGTCCTCAATAGAAAGTGTCAGCGGCCAGCGGCCCGCCGCAAAAGGTTAGATCAGGGTTTTGCCATGGCGGACGAAGGTCGGTTTGACCACCCGTACCGGGTACCACTTGCCGCGAATTTCTACCTCGGCACGGTCGGCGGTTGCCATCGGAACACGTGCCAGGGCGATCGACTTGCTAAGCGTAGGAGAAAAACTACCACTGGTGATCTCCCCTTCGCCAACATTGGCGATGCGAACCACCTGATGGGCGCGCAAAACACCCCGCTCTTCCAGCACCAGCCCGACCAGTTTGTGCTGCACACCACTGGCAAGCTCGGCTTCCAGCGCACTGCGCCCGATGAACTGACGGCTCGCCGGCTCCCAGGCGATACTCCAGGCCATGTTCGAAGCCAGCGGTGAAACATCCTGGTGGATATCCTGGCCGTAGAGGTTCATGCCGGCCTCCAGGCGCAAGGTGTCGCGGGCGCCGAGGCCAATGGGCGAAATGCCAGCGCCGACCAGGTCGTTGAAGAAACTCGGGGCCTCCCGGGCGGGCAGGACGATTTCCAGGCCATCTTCGCCGGTGTAGCCGGTCCGGGCGATGAACCATTCGCCGTCGGCGCGCCCTTCGAAAGGCTTGAGTTGCTGGATGATTTGCCCACGGGATTGTGTGACCAGCTCGGCAATCTTCTGCCGGGCGTGGGGGCCCTGGATCGCCAGCATCGCCAGCTCGGGGCGCTCAAGCAGTTGCGCGTCGTAGTCACCGAGCTGTGCCTGCATCCAGGCCAGGTCCTGATCGCGGGTCGAGGCGTTGAAGACCAGGCGATACCCGCCCTCGACATGGTAGATGATCATGTCGTCGACGATGCCGCCGCGCTCATTGAGCATCGCGCTGTACAAGGCACTGCCTGTGTCTTGCAAGCGGTCGACGTCATTGGCCAGCAAGCGCTGTAGCCAGACCTTGGCCTGGGGGCCGGCGACGTCGATCACGGTCATGTGGGATACATCGAACACACCGCAGTCGCGACGCACCTGATGGTGTTCTTCGACCTGCGAGCCGTAATGCAAAGGCATATCCCAACCGCCAAAATCGACCATCTTCGCGCCAAGGGCGAGATGAAGGTCATACAGAGGCGTACGCTGTCCCATGGGTTTCTCCTTCCGGGCTTGGCGAAGGTGCGGACGGACACTGCATAGCGCGAACGTCTGAAAAAAGAAGTTTTCTGACGCTCTCAGTTGCCCGGTCCGACAGACGGACCGCACCGAATGCCGCGCATTGTAGCCGCATGAGGTAGGACTGGCACCTAGCTGTTTCGATGGGCCGAACGTCGTATCAATCCGATGACCGGCAACAGCCCCACCAATACCAACGTCAGCGCCGGTAGCGCGGCCCGGGCCCACTCCCCTTCGCTGGTCATCTCGAAGATCCGCACCGCCAGCGTGTCCCAGCCGAACGGGCGCATCAGCAACGTCGCGGGCATTTCCTTGAGCACATCGACGAACACCAGCAACGCTGCGCTCAAGGTGCCGGGCAACAGCAATGGCAGATACACTTTGAAAAACAGTCGCGGCCCACTGACCCCAAGGCTGCGTGCCGCCTCGGGCAAGGACGGACGAATGCGCGCCAGGCTGCTCTCCAACGGACCGTAGGCCACAGCCAGGAAACGCACCAGATACGCCAGCAACAGCGCCGACAGGCTGCCCAGCAACAACGGCTTGCCTGCACCGCCGAGCCAGGTCGACAGCGGTATGACCAGCTCACGGTCCAGGTAGCTGAACGCAAGCATGATCGACACCGCCAGCACCGAACCGGGCAAGGCATACCCCAGGTTCGCCAGGCCGACGCCGGCACGAATCGGACGGGTCGGCGCCAACCGCCGGGCGAACGCCAGCAACAAGGCCACACAGACGGTGACCAGTGCCGCCAGGGCGCCCAGGTAGAGGGTGTGGACGATCAGCCCGGCATAACGCTCATCCAGGTCGAAACGACCGCGTTGCCAGAACCACACCACCAACTGCAGCACCGGGATGACAAACGCGCAGGCAAATACCAGGAAGCACCAGCCACTGGCCGCCACGGCCTTGAGGCCGCGCAACGTGTACAGCGCCTTGACCCGGGGTCGCTCGTTACTGGCCCGGTGAGCGCCGCGGGCCCGGCGTTCGCCGTAGAGCACCAGCATCACCGCCAGCAGCAGCAGGCTGGCCAGCTGGGCAGCGCTGGAGAGGCTGAAGAAGCCGTACCAGGTCTTGTAGATGGCGGTGGTGAAGGTGTCGAAGTTGAACACCGACACCGCGCCGAAATCCGCCAGGGTTTCCATCAGCGCCAGCGCCACGCCCGCACCGATGGCTGGCCTGGCCATTGGCAGCGCCACACGCCAGAACGCCTGCCACGGCGACTGGCCCAGCACTCGGGCAGCCTCCATCAAGCCCTTGCCCTGGGCCAGGAAGGCACTGCGCGCCAACAAATAGACATAAGGGTAAAAGACCAGCACCAGCACCAGGATCACCCCGCCGGTGGAACGAACCCGGGGCAGGCGCAGGCCGCTGCCGAACCATTCACGCAACAGCGTCTGCACGGGACCGGCGAAATCCAGCAGGCCAACGAAAACGAACGCCAACACATAGGCCGGAATCGCGAACGGCAGCATCAACGCCCAATCGAGCCAGCGACGTCCCGGGAATTCACACAGGCTGGTGAGCCAGGCGAGGCTGACACCCAGCAAGGTCACGCCGACACCCACGCCAAGGATCAAGGTGAGGGTGTTGCCCAACAAGCGCGGCATCTGCGTATCCCACAAGTGGGACCAGATTTGCTGGTCGATGCTCTGCCAGGACAGCAGCAAGACACTCAAGGGCAACAGGACCAGCGCAGCGATGGCGAAGACCAGGGGGTACCAGCGGCGTTGGGCGGGGTGGGTCAAGGAATACTCTCGTTAAACAAACTGTCACGTGGCGAAGGAGCTTACTCCCGCTGGGCTCTGTAGGAGCTGGCGAAGCCTGCGATCTTTTGATCTTTCGCTTGGGACTTAATTGTCTGGGGAAAGATCGCAGCCTCGTTCCACTCGACAGCTCCTACACAGCTGCAGGAGCACAAGCTCGTCTTAATTCCAGCCTGCGCGATCCATCATGCGAATGGCTTCGGCCTGGCGTTTACCCGCGACTTCCACCGGCAAGGTATCGGCCTTGAACGCACCCCAGGCCGCCACTTCCTTGGACGGCTCGACCTCCGGGTTGGCCGGGAACTCCTGGTTCACGTCGGCGAAGATGCTTTGCGCTTGCGGCGTGGTCATCCACTCCACCAGTTTCTTGGCGGCGTCCGGATGCGGCGCATGCTTGGTCAAGCCAATGCCCGAGAGGTTGATGTGCACACCGCGATCAGCCTGGTTCGGCCAGAACAGCTTCACCTTCAGGTCCGGCTTCTGCTGGTGCAGGCGGCCATAGTAGTAAGTGTTGACGATACCGACATCGCACTGGCCAGCATTGATCGCTTCAAGCAATGCGGTGTCGTCGGAGAACACGTCGGTGGACAGGTTCCTGACCCAGCCCTTGAGGATTTCCTCGGTTTTTTCCGCACCGTGGGTTTCGATCAGCGTGGCGGTCAGGGACTGGTTATAGACCTTTTTCGAGGTCCTCAGGCACAGACGGCCTTCCCACTCCTTGCCGGCCAGCGCCTCATAGGTGGTCAACTCGCCCGGTTTAACCCGGTCGGTGGAATAGGCAATGGTCCGCGCCCGCAGGCTCAAGCCGGTCCAGGCGTGGGACGAAGCGCGGTATTGGGGCGGGATGTTGGCGTCGATCACCGGGGAGGTGAACGGCTGGAGAATACCCATCTGCTCGGCCTGCCAGAGGTTACCGGCATCGACGGTGAGCAGCAGGTCGGCGGTGGCGTTCTCGCCTTCGGCCTTGATCCGCTGCATCAATGGCGCTTCCTTGTCGGTGATGAACTTCACCGAGACGCCGGTTTTCTGGGTGTAGGCATCGAAGACCGGCTTGATCAGTTCATCGATACGCGAGGAGTAGACCACCACCTCATCGGCGGCCTGGACGGCAGTGGTGCCGATCAGGGTCAAAGCGAGGGCGGACAGCAGGCGCTTGGTTGCCAACATGGTAGCGGTCTCTGGGTGGCGAAAGAGGCGCAAATGATAAGGACTCACATTTGGCATCTCAATCGAACAGTGGGCGGACACATTTCCAAATGTTGCACAGATGGATTGAGGTGGCTGTGCCGGCCTCATCGCGAGCAAGCTCGCTCCCACATTCGATCCGGTGAAACCTGTGGGAGCGAGCTTGCTCGCGATGAGGCCATAAGCCTCAACCACATCTCAGGCCTTGGCCAGATCCGGCAAATCCCCACTCAACCCCAGCGCCTCACGCACGAACAAGGCCTTGGCCTCAGGCAGGCGGTCCACCAGCTTCAGCCCGGTGTTGCGCAACCAGCGCACCGGCAGCGGATCGGCCTGGAACAACCGCTCGAAGCCCTCCATCGCCGCCATCAGCGCCAGATTGTGGGGCATGCGTCGGCGCTCGTAGCGGCTCAACACCTTCACGTCCGCCAACCGCTCGCCACGGCCGGCCGCGTGCAACAGCACTTCGGCCAGCACGGCGGCGTCGAGGAAACCCAGGTTCACCCCCTGCCCGGCCAGCGGATGGATGGTATGGGCCGCGTCGCCGATCAGCGCCAGCCCTTCGGCCACGTAGCGCTTGGCATGTCGCTGGCGCAGGGGCACGCACAGGCGCGGGTCGGCGCTCAGCACCGGGCCAAGCTGGCCTTCGAAGGCGCGTTCCAGTGCGCTGCAGAATTGAGTGTCATCGAGCGCCATCAAGCGCTGCGCTTCTTCGGGGGTGGTGGACCAGACAATCGAGCACCAGTCGTGCTGGCCGTCACGCTCAAGGGGCAGGAACGCCAGCGGGCCGTTGTCGGTGAAGCGCTGCCATGCCGTCATCCGATGCGGCCGGGTGCTGCGCACGCTGGTGACGATGGCGTGGTGCAGGTAATCCCATTCGCGCGTCGCCACGCCGGTCAGGCGGCGCACAGCGGAATTCGCGCCATCGGCGGCAATGACCAGGGGGGCCCGCAACGTGCGGCCATCGGCCAGGGTCAGCAGCCAGTCGTCGCCGGAACGCCGCATCTGCTCCAGCCGGGCGTTGGCCAACAAGCCCAGGTCGCAGTCATGCAGGCGGTTCAGCAGGGCATCCTGCACCACGCGATTTTCCACGATGTGCCCAAGCGTCTCGGCATGCAGGCTGGCTGCCGAAAAATGGATCTGCCCGGTACCACTGCCGTCCCAGACGTGCATGTCGGTGTAAGGGCTGGCACGCCGGGTGGTAATGCCCTCCCAGACGCCCAGGCGATCGAGGATCCGCTGGCTGGCCGTCGACAAGGCACTGACCCGGGGCTCGAACGTGGCCTGGGGGTCGAAGGGCTTGACGCTCATCGGGCTGCCGTCGAGCAACAACACTTGCAGGCCACTGCCCTGCAACGCCAGCGCCAGGGCGCTGCCGACCATACCGGCGCCGACAATCAGCAGATCTGCACGCAATTCCATGCTCTAAGCCTGTTTTGCGGGCGACATCAGCCGCCCATGAAAAGAAATGACCACCCCAGCCTCACGCATCGGGACGCGTCCCCAACCCCATGGCCTGGCGGGCGAACCAGCGCTTGGCCGGAGGCAGCAGGTCGAGGCCCAGCAAGCCGAGGTTGCGGCCCAGGGACACCAGCGGCAGGCTGCTGCCGAACAGCCGCGTGACCTGGTCGGAGAAGCCCACGGTCAGGGCCTGGTCCATGCGCTGGCGCTCGCGATAGGCTTGCAACACGGCAAAATCCCCCGGCTCGCGATCGCTGTCGAGCAAGGTATCGGCCAGGGCCTGGGCATCACGCAGGGACAGGTTGAACCCCTGCCCGGCAATCGGATGCAGGCTGTGGGCGGCATTGCCCAGGATCGCCAGGTGCGGACGGACCTGCTCTTCGGCTTCCACCAGCGCCAGCGGGTACAGGTGCCGTACACCCACCTGCTTCAGCGTACCCAGGCGATAACCGAACACACCCTGCAATTCGGCGAGGAAGCCGCGCTCGTCGAGGGCCGCCAGCCGTTGCGCGTCCATGCCCTGGCGGGTCCAGACCAGCGCGCAACGATTCTCCGGCAGCGGCAACAAGGCCATCGGGCCGTCATCGGTGAAGCGTTCGAAGGCCATGCCATTGTGGGCTTCGCTGGGGGTGATGTTGGCGATCAAGGCGCTCTGGTCATAGGGGCGGCTGCGCACCCCGATGCCCAACTGCTCGCGCAGGCTGGAGCGACCGCCATCGGCCAGAACGGCAAGGTCGCACTCCAGGGTGGTTTCGTCGTCGAGGGTCAGGCGATAACCGCCGACCAGTGGCTCCATGCGCGTAACCTGCGCCGGGCAGCGCCAACTGACCACCTCCGGGTCCAGGCCTTGCCACAGGCACTGGCCGAGCCAGGCGTTTTCCACCACGTAGCCCAGGGCCGGCACGCCCTCTTCCATGGCCGACAGCCGCGCCGTGGAAAACCGCCCGCGATCGGACACATGGATCTGCTTGATCGGTTCGGCACGACGGGAAATCTCCTGCCAGACACCCAAGCGTTGATAAATCTGTCGGGCACCGTAGGACAACGCCGAAGACCGGGCATCGTAGCTTGGCTGCCAGGCATTACCGGGGGCGAAGGGCTCGATCAGGGTGATCCTCCAGCCCCGGGCCTTGGCACCGGCCTGCAGGGCCAGCGCCAGGCTCGCGCCGACCAGGCCACCGCCAATGATCGCCAGATTGACCCGGCTCATGCCGCTTGCGTCCGGGCGGCGGCCATCAGGGCCTCGATGTCGGCGACCGTTTTCGGCACGCCTCGGCTCAGGATTTCACAACCGGTTTTGGTCACTACCACGTCATCCTCGATGCGCACGCCAATGCCGCGCCATTTTTTCGCGACGCTGCGGTTGTCCGGACTGATATAGATGCCCGGCTCCACCGTCAGCGTCATGCCGATTTCCAGGACCCGCCACTCGCCGCCAACCCGGTATTCGCCTACATCGTGCACGTCCATGCCCAGCCAATGGCCGGCACGGTGCATGTAGAACGCCCGGTAGGCCTCGCTGGCAATCAACTCGTCCACATCGCCCTCCAGCAGCCCCAGGCGCACCAACCCTTCGGTAATGACCCGGACCGTCGCTTCGTGGGCCTGGTTCCAGTGTTTGTCCGGCGCGATCTGGGCAAACGCGGCTTCCTGGGCGGCCAGCACCACTTCGTAGATCGCCTTCTGCTCGGGCGAAAACTTGCCGCTGACCGGCCAGGTACGGGTGATATCGCTGGCGTAGCAGTCGATTTCACAGCCGGCATCGATCAACACCAGGTCGCCGTCCTTGAGCAGCGCATCGTTCTGCTGGTAGTGCAGGATGCAACTGTTGCGCCCCGCCGCGACGATCGAGCCATAGGCCGGCATCTTCGCCCCACCCTTGCGGAATTCATAATCGAGCTCGGCCTCCAGGCTGAACTCATGCAACCCCGGGCGCGCCGCCTGCATCGCCCGGATGTGCGCCTGGGCGGAGATCCGCGCCGCTTCGCGCATGACCTTCAGTTCCGCCGCCGATTTATACAGGCGCATATCGTGCAGCAAGTGATCCAGGGCAACGAATTCGTTCGGCGGCTGGGCGCCGAGGTGGGCCTTGGAGCGAATCACGTTGATCCACTCCATCAGGTGCCGGTCGAATTCAGGGTTGCTGCCCATGGCCGAATACACCCGGTCGCGGCCTTCGATCAGGCCCGGCAGGATGTCGTCGATGTCGGTGATGGGAAACGCGTCGTCGGCACCGTAGTCACGGATCGCCCCTTCCTGGCCGGCGCGCAGGCCGTCCCACAACTCACGTTCAGCGTTGCGCTCGCGACAAAAGAGGATGTATTCGCCATGGGCGCGGCCGGGCATCAGCACCAGCACCGCCTGCGGCTCGGGGAAGCCGCTGAGGTACTGGAAGTCACTGTCCTGGCGGTAGACATGCTCGACGTCGCGGTTGCGGATCGCAACGGCGGCGGCGGGCAGGATTGCGATGCTGTTGGGCTCCATCTGCGCCATCAGGGCCTTGCGGCGACGGCTGTATTCCGATTTCGGGATATGAATCATGGGCAGACGGGGTTCCCTCTGACATTCAGTGCAAGGACGGCTTAGGGGCCGCTGCATCGGTTTTCTTGGTCTCGGTGAACAGTAGCAATGGTGCGACCCGCAGGTACTCCATCACTTCCATGTAGTCGCTTTCGCCGTCATCGGACTCTTCCAGGGCATCCTGGACCTGGGAGATCGCGGCCAGGTCCTGCAGCACTTCCTTGGCCTCTTCGCTCAGCGCGTATTCGCGGCGGGTCAGGCCGAAGCCGGCAAGGAAGCCCTGGCACCACTGGCCCAGCGCCGCGGCGCGTTCGGCCAGGGGGGCGTCGTCAGTGGGCAGCAGCAGGACGACGGTCATGTCATCGCTGGTCAACTCGCCCTTGACCATTTCCTGCAGGCCGATCAGCGCGTTACGGACGTTGTCCGTCGGCTCGCCTTCCAGCAGCTCGGCGGCGTCGGCCAACCAGCCGTCGGCGTCGAAACCGGCGCCGGCGCAACTGCGGCCGAGCAACAGGCCATGCAGTTCGGCAGGCGAGACAGGGTGACCGCTGGTGCTCAGCAGGGTGGCGAATGCTTGATACGGGGAATTCTGAATGGGCATGGGCAGCTAGGCGCCAGACGGCGCTATGTCTAGAATGGAGGCCTTGTATCCTACATCGACAGACTCGCCAAGACTATCAGAGGCTGTGCGACCCACATCCCTCCATCAGACACATTCTTCAGTGGACACAATGGAAGACACCGACCTGCAAGCGCTGATGGCCAGACTCGAACTGCTAATTGACCGGGTCGAGCAACTTAAGAGCCAAAACGGACTCCTATTAGCTCAGGAAAAAACCTGGCGCGAGGAACGCGCGCACCTCATTGAAAAAAACGAAATCGCCCGGCGTAAGGTCGAATCGATGATTTCGCGCCTCAAGGCCCTGGAGCAAGACTCATGAGTTCAAGCAATAGCGTTACCGTGCAGATCCTCGACAAAGAATATTCGATCATCTGCCCCCAGGAAGAGCGCAGCAACCTGGTGAGCGCCGCCCGTTACCTGGACGGCAAGATGCGCGAGATCCGCAGCAGCGGCAAAGTCATCGGCGCCGACCGCATCGCCGTCATGGCCGCCTTGAACATCACCCACGACCTGCTGCACCGCCAGGATACGCCGGACGTACAGGTCAGTGGCTCGACCCGTGAGCAGGTACGCGACCTGCTCGATCGGGTTGATCTGGTGCTCGCCACCGATCCAGACGTCAGCAAGGGCTGATTCGCGAAGCTGCCTGGGGTATACTCGCCTCACTCCCTGGGGTGCTTGCCAGTTGGTGATGTCCCTGAGCCGATACGCACAACCACGGGGGTTGCACGTTGGGGCCGGTGTGCATGTCCGCTTGACGGAAAGCCTTAACGCCCCCTGCAACTTCCACCTTGAACTTTCGGGTTCAAGGGCTAAGCCGACAGCGGTTCATCCGGGGAGCCTGACTCCAGACAATGCCAGTCCATGTGGACTGGCATTGTCGTTTCCGGGCGCAGGCATTTCTGAGCGTCCTGTTTTGCGGTTACGCTGTGCGGCATCGCCACTGCGTGAAGCCTCGACATGACTGAACCCGCGCTGCTGCCCCGCCCGCAACTTCGACGCCTGCTACGTCAGGCCCGTCGCGCCCTGACGCCCGCCCAGCAACGGCAAGCCGCCCGCGGGCTGTACACACAACTGGCCCAGCATCCGCTGTTCCGCCGGGCGAAGCACATCGCCCTGTACCTGCCCAACGATGGCGAGATCGACCCGCGCCTGCTGCTGCGCGCGGCCCAACGCCGGGGCAAGGCCACTTACCTGCCGGTACTCAGCCCGTGGCCGCGGACCAAGATGGTGTTCCAGCGCATCCACCCCGGCGAAAAAATGCAACCCAACCGGTTTCGCATCCCCGAGCCACGCAAGAATATCGCCCGGCAACGCAAGGTCTGGACGTTGGACCTGGTGTTGTTGCCATTGGTGGGGTTTGACGATGCGGGAGGTCGGCTGGGCATGGGCGGCGGCTTTTACGACCGCAGCCTGGCGTACCTGGCGCGACGCAAGCAGTGGCGCAAGCCAACGCTGTTGGGGCTGGCCCATGAATGCCAGAAGGTCGAACGATTGGCGCAGGCAAGCTGGGACGTGCCGCTGCAGGGAACGGTCAGCGACAGGCAATGGTATATCGCGGGGTTGGCGCCGCGGTAATCAGCGGCGCCTGGAAAGCAGGTTCAGCGTTTGAGCGATGGCGCGGGTTGGGTAATGTCCATCGGCGCCTCGGTCTTGTTGGTCCACAGGCTTTGGGCGTAACCCGTGGTCACGACACCCAGACCGAACAGAATGACCAAAATCCACAACAAATCCGGTTTGCGTTTCATCGATTGCCCCCCTCAAGGCATATCACACACGATGACAGCAGCGGTTTTCTTATTGGCCGTGCAGCAGCGTCAAGCTTGGAAGGCCGGCATTTTGCGACAACCGGCCCCGACACGCAAATGCTGGCGTCAACCGACCGTCGGTTTGTCATAAAATCGCCGAACTATTTTGATACCCACCGCCCAGGAGAAAAAATCATGGCTTATTGGCTGATGAAGTCCGAGCCCGACGAATTGTCCATCCAGGGCTTGGAAAAGCTCGGCCAGGCCCGCTGGGACGGCGTTCGCAATTATCAGGCGCGCAATTTCCTGCGGGCCATGGCGGTGGGTGACACGTTCTTTTTCTACCACTCCAGTTGCCCCGAGCCAGGCATCGCCGGGATTGGCGAAATCATCCAGGCGGCCTATCCCGATCCTACGGCCCTGGACCCGGACAGCCATTATTTCGACCCCAAGGCCACCCCGGACAAAAACCCCTGGACCGCGATCGACGTGGCCCACGTCGAGACGTTCCGCCACGTGCTGAAACTCGACTACCTCAAGCAACAGGCCGCCCTGGCGGAAATGCCGCTGGTGCAGAAAGGCTCGCGGCTTTCGGTGATGCCGGTGACCGCCGAGCAATGGGCAGCAGTGATTGCCCTGCGTTGAACATCCATGTATTGATGGATATCAAGCTGGGGCGGTAGGGGATCCAGCAAACTGGACGCTATAGCCGCAGGATGCCGGACATGTCGACGCCCTCTCATACCTCTCGTTTCTTCGCCCTCGCCCTGCTGGCCGTCTTGTTGGCCGCCGGCGGGTTCGGCTACTGGAAGTCCCGACATGACCGCCTGCCGGAAGGCCTGAGCATGGGCAACGGGCGCCTCGAAGCCACCGAAGTCCAGATCGCCAGCAAGACCCCCGGTCGCCTGGCCGAAGTGCTTGCCAACGAGGGCGACAAGGTCGTCAAAGGCCAGTTACTGGCGCGCATGGACACCCGTACCCTGGAAGCCCAGCGCAACCAGGCCGAAGCCGAAGTACTGCGGGCCCGGGAAAACCTCGCGGCCACCGAGGCCAATGTACAACTGCGCCAGAGCGAACAATTGCTCGCCCACCAGGAACTCCAGCGGACCCGCGAGCTGTTCAAGCGTGGTTTTGCCAGCGGCCAGGTCATCGACCAACAGCAGGCCCGCATGGACACTGCCAACGCCGCGGTCAATGCGGCCCGGGCCCAGGTATCGGCGGCAAACGCCGCCATCGGCGCGACCCTCGCCCAGGTGGCCCAACTGACCAGCGAAATCGATGACAGCCGCTTGCGCGCGCCTATCGATGGCGTGATCCAACTTCGCCTGGCCGAGCCGGGCGAAGTGCTGGGCGCTGGCGGACGGGTGCTGCTGATGATCGATCCGAACGACCAGTACATGAACCTCTATCTGCCGGCGTCCGTGGCCGGGAAACTGGCGGTAGGCGACGAAGCACGAGTGCTGCTCGACGCCCTGCCCGAGCGACCGCTGCCGGCCACGATCAGCTTCGTCGCGGCAAAGTCCCAGTTCACCCCCAAGGAAGTCGAAACCCGTGACGAACGCCAGAAGCTGGTGTTTCGCGTCAAGGTACGCCTGACCCGCCCCGGCGAGGTGCCCCAGGCCAAACCCGGCATGCCGGGTGCCGGCTACCTGCGCACGGCCCCCATCGACTGGCCGGCCAACCTGCAATGAACGCCGGCGGCGGCGAACCGGCGCTGCGCGCCTCGGGCCTCAAGCACCGCTACGGCGCCCATGCCGCCCTGGACGACATCGCTTTCAATCTGCCCGTCGGCACTCGCTGCGGCCTGATCGGCCCGGACGGGGCCGGCAAGTCGAGCCTGCTGGGATTGATTGCCGGGGTGAAGAAGCTCCAGCACGGCGAACTCGACGTACTGGGAGCATCGATCGAGGACCGGCATCATCGCAACACCCTCTACCGACGTATCGCCTTCATGCCTCAAGGACTGGGGGGCAACCTTTACCCTGATCTGTCGATACGCGAGAACATCCGGTTTTTCGGCACGCTGTTCGGACTATCGCGGGCGGAATGCGAACAACGCATGGGCACGCTGCTGTTGGCGACCGACCTGCAGCGTTTTGCCGACCGCCCGGCGGGCAAGTTGTCCGGCGGCATGAAACAGAAGCTCGGCCTGTGTTGCGCACTGATCCACGAGCCGGACCTGCTGATTCTCGACGAACCCACCACTGGCGTGGACCCGCTGTCGCGGCGACGCTTCTGGGAACTGATAGAAGACGTGCGCCGCCAACGACCGCAACTGACCTTGCTGGTCGCCACGGCCTACATGGAAGAAGCCGAACAATTCGAGCATTGCCTGATGCTCGATAACGGTCGCTTGATCGCCCAGGGCTTGAGCGCGGACCTGGCCGCTGTCACGCCAGACGGCAAGCTCGACTCGGCCTTCACCCATTTCCAGGGCGACAACGGTCGCGACGCCGAGCCGCTGACGATCCCGCCCAGGGGCGACAGCAGCGCCGACATCGCCATCGAAGCCCATGACCTCACCTTGCGCTTCGGTGATTTCACTGCGGTCGATCACGTCAGCTTCGCGATTGGTCGTGGTGAGATTTTCGGTTTCCTGGGCTCCAACGGTTGCGGCAAGACCACCACCATGAAAGTGCTGACTGGGCTGATGCCCGCCAGCGAAGGCAGCGCCCGCCTGTTGGGCAACCCGGTCAACGCCAAGGACCTTGCCACGCGCAAACGGGTGGGCTTCATGTCCCAGAGCTTCTCGCTGTATGGCGAGCTGAGCGTGCGCCAGAACCTGACCTTGCACGCCAAGCTGTTCGACCTGCCCAAGACCGAAAGCACCAGCCGCATCGAAGACTTGATCCAACGTTTCCAGTTGCAGGACCTCGCCGATCAGCCTTCCGGGGCGTTGCCCCTGGGCCTGCGCCAGCGTTTGTCCCTGGCGGTGGCGGTGCTGCATCGCCCGGAAGTGCTGATCCTCGACGAGCCGACCTCCGGCGTCGACCCGGCCGCCCGGGATGACTTCTGGCGCCTGCTGATCGAGTTGTCTCGCGAACAGGGCGTGACGATTTTCCTCTCCACGCACTTCATGAACGAAGCCCAGCGCTGCGACCGTATTTCGCTGATGCACGCCGGCAAGGTCCTGGCCTGCGATACGCCAGCGGCCCTGCAGGCGCAGTTCAACGGCCAGACCCTGGAAGCCGCGTTCGTCACCTGCCTGGAACAGGCCCAGGGCGAGGCGCAGCAAGACTCCACCCCGGTGGCCCTCGGCCAGGCCGACACCCCGCAGGACCGGCACGGCCTCAGCCTGGGTCGCCTGTTGGCCGTCGCCAGCCGGGAAGGCAAGGAACTGTTGCGGGACAAAGTGCGAATGGCATTCGCCCTGCTCGGCGCCCTGTTCATGATGGTCATCTTCGGCTACGGCATCTCCCTGGACGTGGAAAAACTCGCCTTCGCCGTGTTCGACCAGGATCAGAGCCCACAAAGTCGCACCTACCTGGAGGCTTTTCGCAGCTCGCGTTATTTCGAGGAGCAACCGGCTATCCGCGACGCCAACGAATTGCATCGACGCCTGCAACGCTCGGAAATCAAGCTGGCCCTGGAAATACCGCCCGGTTTCGGTCGCGACCTGTACGCCGGCCGGCAGCCCACCGTCGGCGCCTGGCTGGACGGCGGCATGCCGTTCCGCGCCGAGACCAGTCGCAACTACGTCGAGGCCGTGCACCAGGCCAACCTCGAGCAATGGGCCGAACAGAGCAGCCCGGCCCGCAACCCGCACACCGCGGCCAAGCTGGAAACCCGGTTTCGCTACAACCAGGACGTGGTCAGTGTGAATGCCATCGGGCCGGGGGTCATGGCACTGATCCTCGCGTTCATTCCCGCCATGTTGACGGCCCTGGGCATCGTGCGGGAGAAGGAGCTGGGCTCGATCACCAACTTCTACGCCACACCGCTGACCCGCCTGGAGTTCCTGCTGGGTAAACAGGCCCCCTACCTGGTCATCAGCCTGGTCAACCTGGCCCTGCTGACGGCCATGAATCGCTGGTTGTTCGGCGTGCCGTTCAAGGGCAGCGGCCTGACGCTGGCACTGGGCGGCCTGCTCTACGTGCTGGCGACCACCAGCATGGGCTTGTTGATCTCGGCGTTCACCCGCACCCAGATCGCAGCGATCCTCGGCACCATGATCATCACCAGCCTGCCGACCATCCAGTTCTCCGGGCTGATCGTGCCGCGCTCGTCCCTGGAAGGCGCAGCGTCGGTGATGGGTCAGTTGTTCCCTGCTGGCCATTTCCTGGACATCGCCGTCGGCACCTTCACCAAGGCCCTGGATCTGCGCCAGCTATGGCCGCAATGCCTGGCGTTGTTCGGGTTCTTCCTGGGGTTCACCGGGCTCAGCCTGGTCATGCTGAAGAAGCAGGAGGCCTGATGCGCACGCTTTCACACATCTGGCGCCTGGGCCTCAAGGAACTGACCAGCTTGCGGTACGACTCGGTCCTGCTGCTGTTTTTGGCCTACGCCTTCACCGTGGCGATCTATATGCCGGCCGCAGGCTCGGTGATTGGCGTTCACAACGCCAGCGTGGCGGTGGTGGATGAAGACCAGAGCCACCTCTCGCGCCAACTGGCCCAGGCCCTGCAACCGCCGGAGTTCCAGGCCCCGATGGCGCTGCCCTATGCCGAACTGGACAAGGTCATGGACAGTGGCCGCTACACCTTCGTCATCAACGTGCCCGCCAACTTCCAGGCCGACCTGCTTGCCGGACGCGAACCGGCGTTACAACTGAACGTCGATGCCACGGCCATGAGCCAGGCGTTCATGGGGGCCGGCTACATCGGACGGATTTTCCAACAGGAGTTGCTGACCTACAGCGGCCAGGCGCAAGCGAGCGAGCAAACGCCCATCAGGCTGACCACCCGTGCGCTGTTCAACACCAACCTCGAGGGGGGATGGTTTCTGGCGGTGATCCAGATCGTCAACAACATCACCATCCTGGCCATCATCCTGACGGGAACCGCGCTGCTGCGCGAGCGCGAGCACGGCACCCTCGATCACTTGCTGGTGCTGCCACTGACGGCCCTGGAAATCATGCTGGCGAAAATCTGGAGCAACATGCTGGTGGTCGTGCTGTGCACCTGGGCGTCGCTGGAGATCGTCGTCAAGTTCGCCTTGGGCGTGCCGCTCGCCGGCTCCATGCTGCTGTTCCTGCTGGTGACGGCGCTCTATCTGTTCGCCAGCACCGCCCTGGGTATCTTTCTCGCCACCCTGGCGCGCTCGACGCCACAGTTCGGCTTGCTGTCGATCCCGGTGATCATCCCGATGCTGCTGTTGTCCGGCGGCAGCACCCCGCTGGACAGCATGCCGCAATGGCTGCAATGGGTGATGCAAGGCTCGCCGTCGACCCATTTCGTCAGCCTCAGCGCGGCGATCCTGTTCCGTGACGCAGGGGTCGGCGTGGTCTGGCCAGACCTGTTGGCACTGGCGGCCATCGGGCTGTCGTTCTTCGCTGTCGCCCTGGGGCGTTTTCGTAAAAGCCTGGCCTCTTGATAAAACAGCCTTGGACAGCGCCTGGAAACCCAGGCCCTGTCCAAGACTGTGCGCCAGCGCTTATTGAATGATCAGGTTGTTGAACAACAGATCTTCCACCATCGGCTTGCCGGTCTCGTCGTTCATCACCTGCTGGGTCTGCTTCAAGGCTTCCTGGCGCAGCTTTTCCTTGGCTTCGAGGTTGTTCATCGTCTCGGTGGTCTGTTGGGCGAACAACGCCACCAATTGGTTACGAATCAGCGGCTCGTTGGCCTTGACCGCCGCAGCGGCGGCGTCACCGGTCACGCGCAGGGCCACGTCGGCCTTGTAGACCTTCAGCTTCGCCGTGCCGTCCAAGCCATAGTTGCCCACGAATGGCGGGCTGAGGGTGATGTAACTGACTTTCGGTGCCTCGCCCTCTTTCGCTTCCTTGGCCTCTTCGGCCATTGCCGCCACAGGCAACGACAGGGCCAGCATCAACATGATCCACGCTTTCACAATCGACTCCTCATCCGGTTTGCGGCCCAGCATACCGACCCGCCGTTCAAGCACAAGCTTATGGCCGGCTATCAGGGCGGGGCATGCTCGTTGACCCGTTGTCTCTCACACCTACACTTATCGGCCATCACTCCCAAAGGAATAGCCCTGATGAAAGCCGTGCTGTGCAAAGAATTCGGCCCCGCCGAATCGCTGGTGCTGGAAGACGTCGCCAGCCCCGTCGCCAAGAAGAACGAAGTGCTGCTGGACGTGCACGCCGCCGGGGTGAATTTCCCTGACACGCTGATCATCGAGGGCAAATATCAATTCAAGCCCCCCTTCCCGTTTTCCCCCGGTGGCGAAGCGGCGGGCGTGGTCAGCGAGGTGGGTGAGAAAGTCAGCCACTTGAAGGTCGGCGACCGGGTGATGGCGCTGACCGGCTGGGGCAGCTTTGCCGAACAAGTGGCGGTGCCCGGCTACAACGTGTTGCCGATTCCCGCGGCCATGGACTTCAACACCGCCGCCGCCTTCAGCATGACGTATGGCACCTCGATGCACGCCCTCAAGCAACGGGCCAACCTGCAACCCGGCGAAACCTTGCTGGTGCTCGGCGCCTCCGGCGGCGTTGGCCTGGCGGCCGTGGAAATCGGCAAGGCCATGGGTGCCCGGGTCATCGCCGCCGCCAGCAGCACGGAAAAACTTGCCGTGGCCAAGGCAGCCGGTGCCGACGAACTGATCAACTACAGCGAAACCAGCCTGAAGGATGACATCAAGCGCCTCACCGACGGCCAGGGCGCCGACGTGATCTACGACCCGGTGGGTGGCGACCTGTTCGACCAGGCCATCCGCGCCATCGCCTGGAACGGCCGGCTGCTGGTGGTGGGTTTCGCCAGCGGACGCATCCCCGAACTGCCGGTGAACCTGGCGCTGCTCAAGGGCGCCGCCGTGGTGGGCGTATTCTGGGGCTCCTTCGCCCAACGCCAACCCCAGGACAACGCCGCCAACTTCCAGCAATTGTTCGGCTGGTTCGCCGAGGGCAAGCTCAAGCCGCTGGTGTCGCAGGTGTACCCACTGAGCAACGCGGCACAAGCCATCAATGATCTTGGCCAACGCAAGGCGGTCGGAAAAGTGGTGGTCCAGGTTCGCTGACTGCTTACCCAAACTGTTTATACCGGGCCGCAACCCTGCGACCCGGTTTCGCCATTCCCACGCCGCCCTTCATTTATACCTGAGCGACATGTTCATAAAAGAACACGATGTCGCCAACATTCCTGCTTTTTTGTTGATGCGAACCGATGCTATTTTCGGTAACGAAACTGTAACATTCGCATCCGCAGTCAAAACAAGAAATCTGGAGCTCTTGAATGTTTGCTTTCTTTCGCCCTGCCGCCCATCAGGCTCCATTGCCTGAAGAAAAAATAGACAGCACCTACCGACGCCTTCGCTGGCAGATCTTCGCCGGGATTTTCATTGGGTATGCGGGTTACTACCTGCTGCGCAAGAACTTCACCCTGGCATTTCCGGATCTGATCGCCCAGGGCTATACAAAAGGCCAACTGGGAGTGGCGATGTCGGCGATCGCGATCGCCTACGGCCTTTCCAAGTTTCTGATGGGCATCGTGTCCGACCGTTCCAACCCTCGCTACTTCCTGCCCTTTGGCCTGATTGTGTCCGCCGGTGTCATGTTCGTCTTCGGTTTCGCACCGTGGGCAACCTCCAGCGTGACCATGATGTTCATCCTGTTGTTCATCAACGGTTGGGCCCAAGGCATGGGTTGGCCACCGAGCGGGCGCACCATGGTGCACTGGTGGTCACAGAAAGAACGCGGCGGTGTGGTTTCGGTATGGAACACCGCCCATAACGTCGGCGGCGGCTTGATCGGCCCACTGGCGATACTTGGCATGGGCTGGTTCAACGACTGGCACAGCAAGTTCTACGTACCGGCAGCGGTGGCGCTGCTGGTCGCTGTATTTGCCTTCATTGTCATGCGCGACACGCCGCAATCGACAGGCTTGCCGCCCATCGAGAAGTACAAGAACGATTATCCGGAAGGCTACGACGCCAGCCACGAAGAAGAATTCAGCGCCAAGGACATCTTCGTCAAATACGTGCTGCGCAACAAAATGCTCTGGTTCATCGCCATGGCCAACGTCTTCGTCTACTTGTTGCGCTACGGCATCCTGGATTGGGCGCCGACCTACCTCAAAGAGGTCAAGCACTTCAATTTCGACAAGACATCCTGGGCTTACTTCCTGTACGAGTGGGCCGGCATTCCCGGCACGCTGCTGTGCGGGTGGATGTCGGACAAGATCTTCCGGGGCAACCGTGGCCTGACGGGCATGGTGTTCATGGCGTTGGTGACCGTTGCGACGATCGTCTACTGGCTGAATCCGCCGGGCAACCCGATGGTCGACATGATCTCGCTGTTCGCCATCGGCTTTCTGATCTACGGCCCGGTCATGCTGGTGGGTCTGCAGGCGCTGGAACTGGTGCCCAAGAAAGCGGCGGGCACGGCTGCCGGCTTTACTGGTCTGTTTGGTTATCTGGGTGGTTCGGTCGCGGCCAGTGCCATGATGGGCTACACGGTGGACTATTTCGGCTGGGATGGCGGTTTCATCCTGCTGGTCGTCGCCTGCCTACTGGCAATGGCGTTCCTCGCGCCCACGCTGTGGCACAAGCAGATAGCCAGTCAGAGCCGCGAAGCGGTCGCCTGATCCAGCACTGATTGGCAGCGCTTGAGTCGCGCCTCCAGATTCCGGTCTGGCATGGCGTGGCTGCGCAGGGCGTGGACGGTCTGCTCGACGTAGTCGCGAGTGGTGCCGTAACGCCCACAGGCGCTTTCGAACACCTGGCTCAGCACATGGTCCGGCACGTTGCCGGCATAGCTGGGCAGGTGCCGCTCCAGCACAAAACCCAAGGCTTGCACCCGGCTGCCATCCTCGAGACGGCAACTGAGCCAGTGCGGACGATAGGACGGGACCGGCATCTCGCGCTGCCACAGGGCAAACAGCGAGTCCTCGAGATTCTCCTCCGGCAATCGGTAGGCGAACCCGCTGCACGAACCGCCGCGATCCAGCCCGAACACCAGCCCCGGCAACTCCGGGGTGCCGCGGTGCTCATGGGACCACAGGTACAAACCGCGATGATAACCATGGACCCGACCGCGCATGCGCTCCACCGCCGTGCATTCCGGCCGCCAGATCAATGAACCGTACGCGAACAGCCAGACCGGACCGCCCTGGTGGAGGCTCATGGTCAATTGCATCGAGGCAAGCAATTGCTCACGGGTCAGCTGCGGCCCCAGCTCGAGTCGTGGCGGGTACAAGGCACAGGTGATGGCGGATTCGATAGCGGTCATGGCCGGTAGCGGTTGGCTCCTCGCGGGTCGGAAGATATAGCGCCGTCATGACACTGACGCTGCTCAGAATGCAGGCAAGTTGGATGCCATGAATGCCTGGAATCAGACATATACCTTAATGACATTCAGCGTGGGCGCTAAATATCGAATCGATATATCGTTAGGTAATCACCTGTGGGAGCAAGGCTTGCCCGCGATGAGAGCGATGCGGTCTTTCAGAGACCGAGGTGCCTGTTTCGCGAGCAAGCTTTGCTCCCACAAAGCGGAAACTCCCCCGCCACAAAAGCTGACCTCAATCAAATTTCAAGAGGGGCTCAAGCCCGCGGTGCATAGGCAAACACATCGGCGCGCATTTGATGGGCGTCCATGCCAGCTTCCACCAGCGCATCGAGCGTGGCGTAGATCATGGCCGGCGAGCCGCTGGCGTAGACGTGCACGCCGGAAAGATCGCTAAGGTCCTCGCACACGGCTTCATGGAGCATTCCGCAGCGCCCTTCCCAACCGCACAAGTCGCTGACGACTTTGTGCAGGAACAGGTTCGGCAGTTTTTTCCATTCGTCCCAATGCTCGATTTCATAGAAATCGTCCGGCCGCCGCACGCCCCAGTACAGATGCACCGGGTGCTTGAAGCCCGCGGCACGGCAGTGCTCGATCAGGCTGTGCATCTGCGCCATGCCGGTTCCGGCGGCGATCAGCACCAACGGTCCGTCCGGCAGCTCGGACAAATGCGTGTCGCCAAAAGGCATTTCGACGCGCACGCTGGGGTTGCGTTGCAGTTGTTCCAGCAGCGCCTGTGCACTGCTTTCGCGCACCAACACATGCAACTGCAGCTCGCGCCCGGAATGCGGCGCCGAGGCCAGGGAGAACGCCGATTTCTCGCCGTTTTCCCGTTCGATCATCAGGTATTGCCCGGCGTGATAGCGCGGTGGCTTGCCCGCTGGCGCCCGCAGGCGCACTCGCCAGACATCGCCGCCCACCTCGGCGCACTCGATTACCTGGCACGCCAGGTTGCGTACCGGTAGCTCGCCCGGCGACAGCACGCCATCCCACAACACCACGCAATCCTCCAACGGCTCGGCGATGCACGTGAAAATCTCACCGTGGTCGCGCACCTCGCCCGCCTGTTCCACACGGCCTTCCACCAACAACGCACCACAGACGTGGCAGTTGCCGTTGCGGCAGCTTTGCGGGCATTCATAGCCCAGGCGCCGCGCGCCATCGAGAATCCGCTCGGCGGGCCGTATCTCCAGCACCGCCCCGGAAGGCTGCAAGGTTACACGCATCAATCTATTCCTAACTGATTCCAGATGGCATCGATCCGTTGGGTAACGGCTTCATCCTTGACGATAACCCGGCCCCACTCGCGAGTGGTTTCACCGGGCCATTTATGCGTGGCATCGAGTCCCATCTTCGACCCCAGGCCAGACACCGGCGAGGCGAAGTCGAGGTAGTCGATCGGCGTATTCTCGATCATCACCGTGTCGCGCTTGGGGTCCATGCGCGTGGTGATGGCCCAGATCACGTCGTTCCAGTCCCGTGCGTTGATATCGTCGTCAGTGACGATAACGAACTTGGTGTACATGAACTGTCGCAAAAACGACCAGACCCCGAGCATCACGCGCTTGGCATGCCCCGGATACGACTTCTTCATGGTCACCACGGCCATGCGATACGAACAACCTTCCGGCGGCAAATAGAAATCGGTGATTTCCGGAAACTGCTTCTGCAGGATCGGCACGAACACTTCGTTCAGCGCCACGCCGAGAATGGCCGGCTCATCGGGTGGACGGCCAGTGTAGGTGCTGTGGTAAATCGGCTTGATCCGATGGGTGATGCGTTCGACGGTGAACACGGGGAAGCTGTCCACTTCATTGTAGTAACCGGTGTGGTCGCCGTACGGCCCCTCATCGGCCATTTCGCCGGGATGGATCACACCTTCAAGAATGATCTCGGCGGTGGCCGGCACTTGCAAGTCGTTGCCACGGCACTTCACCAGTTCGGTACGGTTGCCCCGCAACAGGCCGGCGAACGCGTATTCGGAAAGGCTGTCGGGCACGGGCGTGACGGCGCCGAGGATGGTCGCCGGGTCCGCGCCCAGGGCCACCGACACCGGGAAAGGCTGGCCGGGGTGTTTCTCGCACCACTCACGGTAGTCCAACGCACCGCCGCGATGACTCAGCCAGCGCATGATGACCTTGTTGCGGCCAATCACCTGCTGACGGTAGATGCCCAGGTTCTGGCGGTCCTTGTTCGGGCCTTTGGTGACGGTCAGGCCCCAGGTGATCAGCGGCCCCACGTCGCCCGGCCAGCAGGTCTGTACCGGGAGCGTGGCCAGGTCGACGTCGTCGCCCTCGATGACCACTTCCTGGCAGATCGCGTCCTTGACGACTTTCGGCGCCATGGCAATGATCTTGCGGAAAATCGGCAGCTTGGACCAAGCGTCCTTCAGGCCTTTCGGCGGCTCGGGCTCCTTGAGGAACGCCAGCAGCTTGCCGATCTCGCGCAGTTCGCTGACAGCTTCGGCGCCCATGCCCAAGGCCACGCGCTCCGGCGTGCCGAACAGGTTCCCCAGCACCGGAATGTCATAACCCGTCGGGTTTTCGAACAACAGCGCCGGGCCTTTTGCGCGCAGGGTGCGGTCGCAGACCTCGGTCATTTCCAGGACAGGAGACACCGGCACCTGGATGCGCTTGAGTTCGCCGCGCTGTTCCAGCCCGCTGATAAAGTCGCGCAAGTCGCGATACTGCATGCAAAAGCCTCATGGTGGCCGTGGCGTTCGGGGGCCCGAGTTTAACGCCGCCCGTCCAGAATAGTGAATGCACAGATAGCAAAAAGCCGGGTTTCCCCGGCTCTTGCTGGCCTGTCTTGGCGATTTACTTGCGTTTCATCGACAGGAAGAACTCATCGTTGGTCTTGGTCGTCTTCAGCTTGTCGACCAGGAACTCGATGGCGGCGACTTCATCCATCGGATGCAGCAGCTTGCGCAGGATCCACATGCGCTGCAACTCGTCGTCGGCGGTCAGCAACTCTTCGCGGCGCGTGCCGGAGCGGTTGATGTTGATGGCCGGGAAGACACGCTTCTCGGCGATACGACGATCCAGAGGCAGCTCCATGTTGCCGGTGCCCTTGAATTCCTCGTAGATCACTTCGTCCATCTTCGAACCGGTTTCAACCAGTGCGGTGGCGATGATGGTCAGCGAACCGCCTTCCTCGATGTTCCGCGCGGCGCCGAAGAAACGCTTCGGTTTTTCCAGCGCATGGGCATCGACACCACCGGTCAGTACCTTGCCGGAGCTCGGGATCACGGTGTTGTAGGCACGGGCCAGACGGGTGATGGAGTCCAGCAGGATCACCACGTCTTTCTTGTGTTCGACCAGGCGCTTGGCCTTCTCGATCACCATTTCGGCAACCTGCACGTGGCGGGTTGGCGGCTCGTCGAACGTCGAGGCGACCACTTCGCCGCGCACGGTGCGCTGCATCTCGGTCACTTCTTCCGGACGTTCGTCGATCAGCAAGACGATCAGGTGAACTTCAGGGTTGTTACGGGCGATGTTGGCCGCGATGTTCTGCAGCATGATCGTCTTGCCCGCTTTCGGCGGCGCCACGATCAGGCCACGCTGGCCCTTGCCGATGGGTGCGCACAGGTCGATGACACGACCGGTGAGGTCTTCGGTGGAACCGTTGCCGGCTTCCATCTTCATGCGCACGGTCGGGAACAGCGGGGTCAGGTTCTCGAAGAGAATCTTGTTCTTCGCGTTTTCCGGACGATCGAAGTTGATCGTGTCGACCTTGAGCAGGGCGAAATAACGTTCGCCTTCCTTCGGAGGACGGATCTTGCCAACGATGGTGTCACCGGTGCGCAAGTTGAAGCGACGGATCTGGCTCGGCGAGACGTAGATATCGTCTGGTCCGGCGAGATAGGAAGCGTCTGCGGAGCGAAGGAAGCCGAAGCCGTCCTGGAGAATCTCCAGCACGCCATCACCGGAGATTTCCTCGCCGCTTTTCGCGTGCTTCTTGAGCAGGGAGAAAATCACGTCCTGCTTGCGCGAACGGGCCATATTTTCTATGCCCATCTGTTCGGCCAATTCGAGCAGTTCGGTAATCGGCTTTTGCTTGAGTTCAGTCAGATTCATATAGGAATGACGTAATCATTTATGGAGGGGGGAAATTAAGCTTTTGGCTTAATGAGGCCGCGCCGCAGAGAAGGCGACAGGATCGCGTACTTATTCGAAAGGAGAGCGTCGGCGACGGCTTGCAGGGGGCAATGGAGAAACCAGTGCGGGGCCGAATGTAACACCTGGGTTTGCAAGCGTCTAGCCCCGGATAACGAAAAAGCCCCGCGATTTGCGGGGCTTTTTCAGTGGCATTCGGCGCTTAGATGTTGGCGTCGAGGAAAGCAGCCAGTTGCGACTTCGACAACGCACCGACCTTGGTGGCTTCGACGTTGCCGTTCTTGAACAGCATCAGGGTCGGGATACCACGCACGCCGTGCTTGGCCGGAGTCTCCTGGTTCTCGTCGATGTTCAGCTTGGCAACGGTCAGCTTGCCCTTGTAGGTCTCGGCAATCTCGTCCAGGACTGGGGCGATCATTTTGCAGGGACCGCACCACTCAGCCCAATAGTCGACCAGTACCGCGCCTTCGGCCTTGAGTACGTCAGCTTCGAAGCTAGCGTCGCTAACGTGTTTGATCAGATCGCTGCTCATGGAAATCTCCGGGGTCATCAGCAAAAAAACGTGGCCCATCATAGCGGCCCTTCCCGGGTTCAGGAAGCCGCAGTTGATTGAGTCTCGCTATGGCGCAAGATGTATTTGGATATGGCCCGGCTCATGAAGCCGTGGGAGCGACGAACGAAATCCCGGTACGCAGCGCAGCGTTACGTACATGTTCCTGCATGGCTTTTTGCGCGGCGGCAGAAGCCCGACGGGCCAGGGCGCGAAGGATCTTGCGGTGCTCTTGCCAGGTTTCCATCGCCCGTTCCGCCCGGATGAACGGTAGTTTCTGGCTTTCCAGGAAGATGTCGGCGCTGGCGGTAAGGATGCTCAACATCGCCTGGTTGCCGCTGGCCAGCAGGATTCGCCGATGGAATTCGAAATCCAGCCGCGCGGCGGCGTCGAAATCCCCGACCTTCAACTCCCGGCGCATGGCTTCGACATTGTCTTGCAAGCGGTCGAGTTCATCGGCGCTGAGCGTCACCGCCGCCAACCCCGCCGCGAAGCCCTCCAGGGCGTAGCGCAACTGGAAGATGTCCACCGGCGAAGCCTGGGCCGCGAACGGCCAACCCGGCGCCGACTCGTTGCGCGGGGCCTCTACCGGCGCCTGCACGAACACCCCCTTGCCCGGCTGCACGCTGATCATGCCCAAGGCACTCAGGGAGGACAGCGCTTCGCGCAACGACGCCCGGCTCACGCCCAGTTGCAGCGCCAGGTCCCGTTGCGACGGCAACGCATCGCCTGGGCCGAAGCCTTCATCGACGATCAGTTTGCGGATGGCTTGCAGGGCCACTTCAGGAACGGCACGAGCGATGGAATTCATGATTTTTTCAGACGAACCGGGCCAGTGAGCGGCTAGTTGTAAAGCTATTCGCCGCGCCCGGCAAGTCGTGCCCCAGCAGGGTTCGGCGACAAATACCGACGCCCGATAACGGTGCGAAACACGACGCAACTGTTCAGACCAGTAAGACCGCTGTCCACCAGCAAAACCGTGGCTTTGGCCGATTAAACGTCGCCTTGGCATGGCCTGTGCTCTGTCCGAACGCAGAAATCACATCACCGATTGCGGAGATTCGCCATGATTCAGCGTTGCAGCGTCCTGCTCACAGCCCTGTTTGCCAGCCTGATGCTTTGTCAGTTGCCCGCCCACGCCGATGGCCTGGAAGACGTGGTCAAGCGTGGCACCCTCAAGGTCGCCGTGCCCCAGGACTTCCCGCCATTCGGTTCGGTCGGCCCGGACATGAAACCCCGCGGCCTGGACATCGACACCGCGAAACTGCTGGCCGACCAGCTCAAGGTCAAGCTTGAACTGACGCCGGTCAACAGCACCAACCGCATCCCCTTCCTGACCACTGGCAAGGTCGACCTGGTGATTTCCAGCCTGGGCAAGAACCCGGAGCGGGAAAAAGTCATCGACTTCTCCAGTGCCTATGCGCCGTTCTACCTGGCCGTCTTTGGTCCACCCGACGCCGCGATCAACGGCCTGGACGACCTCAAGGGCAAGACCATCAGCGTCACCCGTGGCGCCATCGAAGACATCGAGTTGACCAAGGTCGCTCCCGAAGGCACCACCATCAAGCGCTTCGAAGACAACAACTCGACCATCGCCGCCTACCTGGCCGGCCAGGTGGACCTGATCGCCAGCGGCAACGTGGTGATGGTCGCCATCAGCGAACGCAACCCCAAGCGTGTTCCGGCGCTGAAGGTGAAACTCAAGGACTCGCCGGTGTACGTGGGCGTAAACAAGAACGAGCCGGCGCTGCTGGATAAGGTCAACCAGATCCTGGCCACCGCCAAGACCGATGGCAGCCTGGAGAAGAATTCCCAGACCTGGCTCAAGCAACCGCTGCCGGCCGATCTCTGACCGTCGCTTGAGAGGCTGAGCATGGCTTATCAGTTCGATTTTCTGCCGGTGCTGCAAAACACCGAGCTGTTGCTGCGCGGTGCGCTGTTCACCCTGGAACTGACGGCTATCGGCACGTTGCTCGGGGTCGGCCTGGGCATCGTCGGCGGCGTGGTGCGGGCGTGGAACATTCGCCCGTTCGCGGCGATCTTCGGCGTCTACGTGGAATTGATCCGCAACACACCGTTCCTGGTGCAGTTGTTTTTCATCTTCTTCGGCTTGCCGTCCCTGGGCCTGCAGATTTCCGAATGGCAGGCGGCGGTGCTGGCGATGGTGATCAACCTCGGCGCCTACTCCACCGAAATCATCCGCGCCGGTATCCAGGCCATCCCACGGGGGCAACTGGAAGCGGCCGCGGCCCTGGCGATGAGCCGCTTCGAGGCCTTCCGCCACGTGGTGCTGCTGCCGGCATTGGGCAAGGTCTGGCCGGCCCTGAGCAGCCAGATCATCATCGTGATGCTCGGCTCGGCGGTCTGTTCGCAGATCGCCACCGAAGAGTTGAGCTTCGCCGCCAACTTCATCCAGTCGCGCAACTTCCGCGCCTTTGAAACCTACGCACTGACCACGCTGATCTATTTGTGCATGGCGCTGCTGATCCGCCAGTTTCTGAACTGGGTAGGGCGCCGCTACATTGCCAGGAGCGGCCAATGAGCGATTTCACTTTCTGGGACGTGGTGCGCAACCTGCTCACCGGCCTGCAATGGACCTTGGCGCTGTCGCTGGTGGCGTTTATCGGCGGTGGTGTGATCGGCTTGCTGGTGATGGTGCTGCGCATCTCCAAAAGCGCCCTGCCCCGCAACATCGCCCGCATCTACATCGAGTTGTTCCAGGGCACACCGCTGTTGATGCAGCTGTTCCTGGTGTTCTTTGGTGTGGCGCTGGCCGGGGTGGAGATTTCGCCGTGGATGGCGGCGGCCATTGCCCTGACGCTGTTCACCAGTGCCTACCTGGCGGAGATCTGGCGCGGTTGTGTCGACTCGATTTCCAACGGCCAGTGGGAAGCCTCCGCGAGCCTGGCCCTCAACCCGCTGGAGCAGTTGCGCTACGTGATCCTGCCCCAGGCCCTGCGCATCGCCGTGGCGCCGACCGTGGGCTTTTCCGTGCAGGTGGTCAAAGGCACCGCCGTGACTTCGATCATTGGCTTTACCGAACTGACCAAGACCGGCGGCATGCTCGCCAACGCCACGTTCGAGCCGTTCATGGTCTATGGCCTGGTCGCCCTCGGTTACTTCCTGCTCTGTTACCCCTTGTCCCTCAGTGCGCGCTACCTGGAAAGGAGACTGCATGCCTCTGCTTAGAATTACCGCCCTGCACAAATACTACGGCGATCATCACGTGCTCAAAGGCATCGACCTGACCGTCGAGGAAGGCCAGGTGGTGGCGATCATCGGCCGCAGCGGCTCGGGCAAATCCACCTTGCTGCGTACCCTCAATGGCCTGGAATCGATCAACGACGGCGTGATCGAAGTCGACGGCGAATACCTCGATGCCGCCCGCGCCGACCTGCGCAGCCTGCGGCAGAAAGTCGGAATGGTGTTCCAGCAGTTCAACCTGTTCCCGCACCTGACGGTGGGCGAGAACGTGATGCTCGCGCCGCAAGTTGTTCAAAAAGTGCCCAAGGCCAAGGCAGCCGTGCTGGCGCGGCAGATGCTGGAACGGGTCGGGCTTGGCGAGAAGTTCGATGCCTTCCCCGACCGGTTGTCCGGCGGCCAGCAGCAACGGGTGGCGATTGCCCGCGCGCTGGCGATGTCGCCGAAAGTGCTGCTGTGCGACGAAATCACCTCGGCCCTGGACCCGGAACTGGTCAATGAAGTGCTCAGCGTGGTGCGGCAACTGGCCAAGGAGGGCATGACCCTGATCATGGTCACCCACGAAATGCGCTTCGCCCGGGAAGTGGGCGACAAACTGGTGTTCATGCACCAGGGCAAGGTGCATGAGGTGGGCGATCCCAAGGTGCTGTTCGCCGCTCCGCAGACTGCGGAGCTGGCGAACTTCATCGGGACGGTCGAGCCTGTGGCCTGAGGTTTGTGGTGCCGGCTCTGGCCTCATCGCGAGCAAGCTCGCTCCCACAGGTTCTCGGTTGCCGGCTATTGCGCAGGCGAGACAAAACACGTGTGGGAGCGAGCTTGCTCGCGATTGACCGCGAAGCGGTCGCCTTTGCGTTGGCGTAAGCGGTCGATCGTGGCAGGATGGCGAGGTTATCGACCGAGACTTTTTGACCATGCCGCAATCCCAAGCCAAGAATCTGTCCCTGATCGCTGCCATCGACCTGGGCTCCAACAGCTTCCACATGGTCGTCGCCAAGGCCCAGAACGGGGAAATCCGCATTCTTGAGCGGCTCGGCGAGAAGGTCCAACTGGCTGCCGGCATCGACGAAGAGCGCCAGCTGAGCGAAGAATCCATCCAGCGCGGGCTCGATTGCCTCAAGCGGTTTGCCCAACTGATCAACGGTATGCCCCTGGGCGCGGTGCGGATCGTCGGCACCAACGCCCTGCGCGAGGCGCGCAACCGTGGCGAATTCATCCGTCGCGCCGAAGAGATCCTCGGCCATCCGGTGGAAGTCATCTCCGGTCGTGAAGAAGCCCGCCTGATCTACCTTGGCGTCTCCCACACCCTGGCCGACACCCCGGGCAAGCGCCTGGTGGCGGACATCGGTGGTGGCAGTACCGAATTCATCATCGGCCAGCGCTTCGAACCGCTGTTGCGCGAAAGCCTGCAGATGGGCTGCGTCAGCTATACCCAGCGTTATTTCCGCGACGGCAAGATCACCCCGGCCCGCTACGCCCAGGCGTACACGGCGGCGCGTCTGGAAATCATGAGTATCGAACACGCCCTGCACCGCCTGACCTGGGACGAAGCCATCGGCTCCTCCGGGACCATTCGCGCCATCGGCCTGGCGCTCAAGGCTGGCGGCCACGGTACTGGCGAGGTCAACGCCGATGGCCTGGCCTGGCTCAAGCGCAGGGTGTTCAAGCTCGGTGAAGCGGACAAGATCGATTTCGAAGGCATCAAGCCCGACCGCCGGGCGATTTTCCCGGCGGGCCTGGCGATCCTCGAAGCGATTTTCGACGCCCTCGAACTGCAACGCATGGACCACTGCGAGGGCGCTCTGCGCGAAGGCGTGCTCTACGACCTGCTGGGGCGTCATCATCACGAAGACGTGCGTGAACGCACCCTGGGCTCGCTCATGGAGCGTTATCACGTCGACCTGGAGCAGGCCGCACGGGTCGAACGCAAGGCACTGCATGCCTTCGACCAGGTGGCCGATGACTGGGACCTGAACGACGGGGTCTGGCGCGAACTGCTGGGCTGGGCCGCCAAGGTCCATGAAGTGGGCCTGGACATTGCCCACTATCACTACCACAAGCATGGCGCCTACCTGATCGAGCACTCCGACCTGGCGGGCTTCTCCCGGGAAGACCAGCAGATGCTCGCGCTATTGGTGCGCGGCCACCGGCGCAACATTCCCAAGGATAAATTTGCCGAGTTCGGCGATGACGGCATCAAGCTGATTCGCCTGTGCGTACTGCTGCGCTTTGCGATCCTGTTCCATCACATCCGTGGCACCCAGGAAATGCCCCAGGTCGCCCTGCATGCCGACGGCGATCAGCTGGACGTGATGTTCCCCGACGGATGGCTGGAAGAAAACCAACTGACCCAGGCCGACTTCGCCCAGGAAGCCGAGTGGCTGACCCGGGTCGGGATTGTGTTGAACATTCACTGAGCCCCGCCACAACACAGATCTATTGTGGCGAGGGAGCTTGCTCCCGCTGTGCTGTGTAGGAGCTGTCGAGTGCAACGAGGCTGCGATCTTTCCCCAAACACTTGAGTCTCAAGCGAAAGATCAAAAGATCGCAGCCTTCGGCAGCTCCTACAGCCCCCCAGCGGAAGCAAGCTCCCTCGCCACACAAGCCAGGCCTGCCTCCCCCGTTTTTTAACGAACCGCCAACACCGGGCTGCTCAAGCGCTCGAGCAATGTCGCCTGGGCGCTGCGCGGGTTCTGGTTGCCGGTCGGCGTGTTGCGGATGTAACGGCCATCCGACTGCAGGCTCCAGCTGTGGGTGTTGTCGGTGAGGTAGCTTTCCAATTCCTTCTTGACCCGCAGGATCAGCTTCTTGCCTTCCACCGGGAAGCAGGTCTCGACCCGTTTGTCGAGGTTGCGCTCCATCCAGTCGGCGCTGGACAGGAACATCTGCTCCTCCCCGCCGTTGAGGAAATAGAACACCCGGGTATGCTCCAGGAACCGCCCGATGATCGAGCGTACATGGATGTTGTGGGACACCCCCGGGATGCCTGGCCGCAGGCAGCACATGCCCCGCACCACCAGGTCGATGCGCACGCCCGACTGGCTGGCCTTGTACAACGCGCGGATGATCTTCGGATCGGTCAGCGAGTTGAACTTGGCAATGATGTGGGCCGGTTTGCCGTCCAGGGCGAACTGCGTCTCCCGGGCGATCATGTCGAGCATGCCCTTTTTCAAGGTGAACGGCGCGTGCAGCAGTTTCTTCATGCGCAGGGTCTTGCCCATGCCGATCAACTGGCTGAACAGCTTGCCGACGTCTTCGCACAAGGCATCGTCGGAGGTCAGCAAGCTGTAGTCGGTGTACAGGCGGGCGTTGGCGGCGTGGTAGTTGCCGGTGCCCAAGTGGGCGTAACGCACGATCTCACCGGCCTCGCGGCGCAGGATGAGCATCATCTTGGCGTGGGTCTTGAAGCCGACCACGCCATAGATCACCACCGCGCCGGCCGCTTGCAGGCGGCTGGCCAGTTGCAGGTTGGATTCTTCGTCGAAGCGGGCGCGCAATTCGATCACCGCCGTGACTTCCTTGCCGTTTCGCGCCGCGTCCACCAGGGCATCGACGATTTCCGAGTTGGCGCCGCTGCGGTACAGGGTCTGGCGCACCGCCAGGACGTGAGGGTCCTTGGCGGCCTGGCGCAGCAGGTCGACCACCGGCGTGAACGACTCGAACGGGTGCAACAGCAGGATGTCCTGCTTGCTGATCACGCTGAAAATGTTCTCGCTGTTTTGCAGCAGTTTCGGGATCTGCGGCGTGAACGGCAGGTATTGCAGCTCCGGGTGGCTGTCCAGGCCGGTGATGCTGAACAGTCGGGTCAGGTTGACCGGACCGTTGACCTGATAGAGCTCGGTCTCGTGCAGGTTGAACTGCTTGAGCAGGTAGTCGGACAGGTGTTTCGGGCAGGTGTCGGCCACCTCCAGGCGCACCGCATCGCCGTAGCGACGGGAGAACAGCTCGCCGCGCAGGGCGCGGGCCAGGTCTTCGACGTCCTCGGTGTCCACCGACAGGTCGGCGTTACGCGTCAGGCGGAACTGGTAGCACCCCTTCACCTTCATGCCCTGGAACAGGTCATCGGCGTGGGCGTGGATCATCGACGACAGGAACACATAATTGTCGCCGGGGCCGCCGACATCTTCCGGCACACGGATGATACGCGGCAACAGGCGCGGCGCCGGAATGATCGCCAGGCCGGAATCGCGACCGAAGGCGTCGATCCCTTCCAGTTCGACGATGAAGTTCAGGCTCTTGTTGACCAGCAGCGGGAACGGGTGCGTCGGATCGAGACCGATCGGCGTGATGATCGGCGCGATCTCGTCGCGGAAATAGCGGCGCACCCAAGTCTTGATCTTGGTATTCCAGTAACGCCGGCGGATGAAGCGCACCTGGTGCTTTTCCAGCTCCGGCAACAGGATGTCGTTGAGGATCGCGTATTGCCGGTCCACATGGCCGTGGACCAGCTCGCTGATGCGGGCCAGGGCCTGGTGCGGTTGCAAGCCGTCGGCACCCGCCTGTTCACGGGCGAAGGTGATCTGTTTCTTCAGGCCGGCGACGCGGATTTCGAAGAATTCATCCAGGTTGCTGGAAAAGATCAGCAGGAATTTCAGCCGTTCCAACAGCGGATAGGACTCGTCCAGCGCCTGCTCCAGCACGCGGATGTTGAACTGCAGCTGCGACAGCTCGCGATGAATGTAAAGGCTGCTGTCATCCAGGTTCGGAATGGCAATCGCCGGCGCCGGGACGGGCTCGATGACGGCCGGGGGAGCGGGCTCCAGCTCCGGCGGTGTTTCGGCAACTTGCTCGACCACGGGTTGAGCGTCTTTTACGGCAACTTCGGAGAGTCCTTCGGTATTCATCGCAAGTTCCTGGGAGGCTATTTCTGCTCTCGTAACAATTGGGCGGCGCGCACGGCAAAGTAAGTCAGGATGCCATCGGCACCTGCGCGTTTGAAAGCGGTCAAGGACTCCAGGATCACCCCTTCGCCCAACCAACCGTTCTGGATCGCGGCCATGTGCATGGCGTACTCGCCGCTGACCTGATAAACAAAGGTCGGCACTTTGAATTCGTCTTTGACCCGACAAAGAATGTCGAGGTAGGGCATGCCAGGCTTGACCATGACCATGTCTGCCCCCTCTGACAAGTCAGCCGCCACTTCGTGCAAGGCTTCCTGACTGTTGGCCGGGTCCATCTGATAAGAGGCCTTGTTGGCCTTGCCCAGGTTCAGGGCCGAACCGACCGCATCGCGGAACGGGCCGTAATAGGCGCTGGCGTACTTGGCCGAATAGGCCATGATCCGCACGTTGACGTGACCGGCCACCTCGAGGGCTTCGCGGATCGCCTGGATGCGCCCGTCCATCATGTCCGAGGGGGCCACCACCTGGGCACCGGCCTCGGCGTGGGACAGCGCCTGCCTGACCAGTGCATCGACGGTAATGTCGTTCTGCACGTAGCCCTCTTCATCGAGGATACCGTCCTGCCCGTGGGTGGTGAACGGGTCCAGCGCCACGTCGGTGATCACCCCCAGCTCCGGGAAACGCGCACGCAGGGCACGCGTCGCACGTTGGGCGATGCCCTCCGGGTTCCAGGCTTCGGCGGCGTCCAGGGACTTGAGCGCCGGTGGCGTGACCGGGAACAGGGCCAGCGCCGGAATGCCCAGCTCGACCCAGTGGGCGGCTTCTTCAAGCAGCAGGTCGATGGTCAGGCGTTCCACCCCGGGCATCGACGCCACCGCTTCGCGACGGTTCTCACCGTCCAGCACGAATACCGGCAGGATCAGGTCATCGGTGGTCAGCACGTTTTCACGCACCAGCCGACGAGAGAACTCATCACGGCGGTTGCGACGCAGGCGGGTAGCAGGGAACAGACGATTGGCGGGGGTAAAGCTCACGGCAGACTCCTGAGCCCGCAGACGGGCGAGCGTGACAGTTATAAGCGGACATTATGACGAACGTGTGACAGTTGTGCTAAGGCGCGACCGGTAGTCGCAGTCATTGTCTTCTGTAGGAATTGTTCACGTCGAGACACATTTCGATACTTTCCTGAATGTGCCTGAAGGGTTAGGCTGCGCGTTCATTTCGCCAGCACCCAGACAATGCTCCAACAATTTCTGCATGACTTCGGCTACTTGGCCTTGTTTATCGGCACGTTCTTCGAAGGCGAAACCATCCTCGTGCTCGCAGGTTTCCTGGCGTTCCGTGGCTATATGGACATCAACCTGGTAGTGGTCGTGGCCTTCTGCGGCAGCTACGCGGGCGACCAGCTGTGGTATTTCCTGGGACGCAAGCACGGCCGCAAGCTCCTGGCGCGCAAGCCGCGTTGGCAGTTGATGGGCGATCGCGCGCTGGAACACATCCGCCGGCATCCGGACATCTGGGTGCTGAGCTTCCGCTTCGTCTATGGCCTGCGCACGGTGATGCCGGTGGCGATCGGCCTGTCAGGCTACCCGCCGGGCCGCTACCTGTTGCTCAACGGCATCGGTGCGGCGGTCTGGGCCACGGCCCTGGCCGCTGCCGCGTACCACTTCGGCGCCGTGCTGGAAGGCATGTTGGGCAGCATCAAGAAATACGAGCTGTGGGTACTTGGCGCGCTGCTGGTGCTGGGCCTGGTCCTGTGGTTGCGCAGACGCATCAAGAATGCGCGGCTGGCCAGGAAAGCCCTCGAAGCCGAACGCCTGGAACAAGCCAGGTCCGACGCACCTACGACGCCAACCGAGTGAACCGGCTGCGGCAGCAATACAGCCCGATGCCACTGAGCAGGCTGTAGCTGAGCAGCCCGACCCAGGCCACAGCGCTGGCCGGCCACAACCCGGCCAAGGGCGCCAACCACACCAGCGGCAGGTTCGAGGCCAGCCGCAACAGCTCCAGTTTCAGCGCCCACGGGCGATTCTCCAGGGCCGCGCCCAACACGAACAGACCGAAGGCCACCGCGCCCCACCCCAGCACCAGGGCGGCGACCGGCAGGCTGCTTTCAAGGTTCATCAAATAGCTGCCCAAGGCAATGTAGACGCAGAACTGCAGCCCCACGTACCACTGCTGGCGCGGGTCCAGCGGCACGGTGAATTTGCGGAACTGGCTCAGGTCGGGCTTGTTCAGCGGGTACTGGGCCGCGACGTCCGCCGGACGCCAACCGGTGGGCATGAACCAGATCCGCAGCTTGTCCCACCAGCGCCCGGCCCGCCGCGCATCGGCCCACAGCTGTGCATAGAACTGCAGGTTGGCCCACAACGGATTCCAACTCGCCAGCGGCGTGGTCACGCCAAAAATCACCGGCTCGTTATCATCTTCTTCCTGGAAGGTGCCAAATAGACGGTCCCAAATAATGAACACCCCGCCGTAGTTGCGATCCATGTAGAGAGGGTTCTGTGCATGGTGGGCACGATGATTGGACGGCGTCACGAAGCACCACTCCAGCCAGCCGAGCTTGGGAATGTGCTGGGTGTGGACCCAGAACTGGTACAGCAGATTCAACGCCGCGACGCTGACGAAGACCACCAGCGGCACGCCCAGTACGGCGAGCGGGACGTAGAAGATCCAGCTCAACAGGAACCCGGTGCTGGTCTGGCGCAACGCGGTGGACAGGTTGTAGTCCTCGCTTTGGTGGTGAACCGAATGGGCGGCCCAGAGGATGTTGCGCTCATGGCCCATGCGGTGCAGCCAGTAGTAACAGAGGTCGTAGAGCACGAAGGCGAACACCCAGGTCCAGGCCCGGTCGGCAGGCAGTTCGATGACGGCCAGGTGTTTCAGCGCAAAGGCGTAGGTCAGCAGCCCCACGCCCTTGGTCAACAGGCCCGTGGTGGTCGACAGCACGCCGGTGCTCAAGCTGCTGATCGCGTCCGCCACGCGGTAGTGGCTCACACCCCGCCAGCGATCGGCCAGCAACTCGACGGCGATCAGCACGAAGAAGAACGGCACGGCATACAGGATGAAGTTCATGACGCAACCCGGGCATGCGAGGCAGGGAGATAGTCGGCAGATTAGGTGTAGCTGCCCGATCCCCCTATGGCAACGAGTGACAAATTAGTAGACATTTAACGCCATGAATCTGGAGAAAAGCCCATGAGCAAAAAAATTGCAGTGATCCTTTCCGGCTGTGGCGTCTATGACGGCGCCGAGATCCACGAAAGCGTGATCACCTTGCTGCGTCTCGACCAGCGCGGGGCGCAAGTCCAGTGCTTCGCCCCCAACATTGCCCAACTGCATGTGATCAATCACCTGACCGGCGAGGAAATGCCCGAGAGCCGCAACGTGTTGGTGGAGTCGGCGCGGATCGCCCGGGGCAACGTCAAGGATTTGCGTGAAGCCAGGGCCGAGGATTTCGACGCCTTGATCGTACCCGGTGGTTTTGGCTCGGCGAAAAACCTCTCCAACTTTGCCGTCGAAGGCGCCGGCTGCGCCGTCCAGCCAGAGGTCCTGGCCTTGACCGAGGCCTTTGCCGAGGCGGGTAAACCGGTCGGGCTGATCTGCATCTCCCCGGCCCTGGCGGCCAAAATCTATGGCCCGGGGGTGACGTGCACCATCGGCAACGACCCGGACACGGCGGCAGCCGTGGGCAAAATGGGTGGTACTCACGAAGACTGCGCGGTCACCGACATCGTCGAAGACCGCGCGCGCAAATTGGTCAGCACCCCGGCCTACATGCTGGCGCAGAACATCAGCGAAGCGGCCTCAGGCATCAACAAGCTGGTGGACCGGGTGTTGGAGCTGACGCACGAGAACGACGCCTAGCAACACGCCGAGCCCCTGTGGGAGCGAGCTTGCTCGCGATAGCGTCGGCTCAGCCACATTTGCATTGGTTGATACACCGCATCGCGAGCAAGCTCGCTCCCACAGGGGGTGGCATGATTCAAGGCAATCGGGCCAAACGCGTCAGTATCCGGTCCAAAGCATTGGCAAACCCCTGCTTGTCCCGCTCGCTGTACGCCGCCGGGCCGCCGCCCATGTGGCCCTGTTCGCGCAGATCGGTGAACAGGTTTCGCACCGCCAGCCGCTCGCCCATGTTTTGCGCATCGAATTCCTTGCCTCGCGGGTCCAGGGCCGCGACACCCTTCTTCACCAACCGGTCGGCCAGGGGCACGTCACTGCAGATCACCAACTCACCCGGCACGGCGTGTTCCACCAGGTAGTCGTCCGCCGCGTCGGGGCCGCTGGGCACCACGATCAATTTCACACAGGCCAGGGCCGGCTTGATCTGCGGTTGACCGGCCACCAGCACCACCTCGAACCGGCGCTTCAGGGCGAACTTGACCACCAGTTCCTTCGCCGCCTTGGGGCAGGCATCGGCGTCGATCCATACGCGCATTGGGGTTGTTCCTCTTTTTAAATGCATCGCGAGCAAGCTCGTCCCACAAGGACAGCCTACATCCTGTGGGAGCGAGCTTGCTCGCGATTACGAGCGCAGCGAATGCTGTCAGGAAACCTGGACCCGACGCTTCTCCGCCACCCAACTGCGCCCATACAGCACCACGATCGCCAGGATCGCCACCACTTGAGCGGCCAGCGAATAGGCATCGGCATGAATGCCCAGCCAGTCGAAGTCGAAGAACGCCACCGGATGGGTACCGAAAATCCCGGCTTCCTGCAACGCCTTCACGCCATGACCGGCAAACACCACCGACAGTGCGCACAGCAACGCGGCGTTGATGCTGAAGAACAGCGCCAGCGGCAGTTTCGCCGAGCCGCGCAGGATCACCCAGGCCAGCCCCACCAGCAGCACCAGCGCCGTCGCGCCGCCGGCCAGCACTGCGTTATGCCCGGCAGGACCGGCTTGCAGCCACAGGGTTTCGTAGAACAGGATCACTTCGAACAGTTCGCGGTAGACCGAGAAGAACGCCAGGATCGCAAAACCAAACCGACCACCGCCGCCCACCAGGCTGCTCTTGATGTAATCCTGCCAGGCCGCCGCGTGACGACGGTCGTGCATCCAGACACCCAGCCACAGCACCATCACACTGGCGAACAACGCCGTCGCGCCTTCGAGCAGCTCGCGCTGGGCGCCGCTGACGTCGATCACATACGCCGCCAGCCCCCAGGTCGCCAGGCCGGCCAGCAGCGCCAGGCCCCAACCGACGTTGACGCTGCGCACCGCCGATTGCTGGCCGGTGTTGCGCAGGAACGCCAGGATCGCCGCCAGCACCAGGATCGCTTCCAACCCTTCACGCAGCAGGATCAGCAACCCGGAGATGTAGCTCAGCGACCAGCTCAAGCCATCGCCACCCAGCAGGCCGGCGGACTCCTTCAGCTTGGCCTTGGCCACGTCCAGGCGCTGTACCGCCTGCTCCACCGGCAAACCGTCCTGCAACGACTGACGGTAGGCCATCAGGGCCTTTTCGGTGTCCTTGCGCACGTTGGCATCGACGTTGTCCAGCGAGCTTTCCACCAGCTCGAAACCTTCCAGGTAAGCCGCTACCGACAGGTCATAGGCCTGGTCGTGGTCACCGGCGCGATACGCCGCGATGCTTTTATCCAGGGTGGCGGCCGTGTAGTCGAGCAACTGCGCCGGGCCACGTTGCACCTGCGGCGGCTGGGCGCGCTGGGCACGGAATGTCGCCGCCGCTGCGGGGCCTTGCGCGGTGAGCACTTCGGCCGGGGTCTGGCGCGCCAGGTCAGCGAGATTGAAGACTTGTTCGCTTTTGGCCGCGGCCGGGTCGGCGCTGAAGCTGGCGATGTAGGTTGCCAGGTCCCAGCGCTGACGGTCGTCGAGCTGATCGGCGAAGGCCGGCATGTCGGTGCCTTCGATGCCCATGCCGAGGGTGTTGTAGATCGCGTAGAGACTCAGGCGATCCAGGCGCTGGGCGTCGCGCAAGTTGGCGGGCGGCGGCTCCAGGCCAACACCGGCAGGACCGTCGCCGGCACCGTTGGCGCCGTGGCACACCGAGCAATTCTGCGCATACAGTGGCGCGCCGCGGGTGGGGTCGGGCGTGATGACCGGTGCCTGGCTGACTTCATACGCTACCGCCAGCCTGGCCCCCAGTTGCCGCGCCAGGCGGGCGACATCGCCGCCGTCCTGGCGCTGGGTGATCGCTGTGCGGAGGGTGCCGATGTCTTGGACCAGCTCAGTCTTTTCCGGCTTGGCCGGCAACCCGGCGACCAACCCTTCCAGCGCACGGGTCAATTCCAACTGCTCGCGGTACTCCGTCTCGTCGATGACCTTGCCCGCCTCGACTGTCGCCGGGTAATCCGCTCCGATGTAATCCAGCAAATGCAGCGCCTGGGGGGCACTCTCGAGGGTGTCGGCTTGCAGCGCAGTGCTGCACAAAGCTAGCAATGGCAGTACAAGCCAGGCCAGGAAACGGAACGGCGCAGTCATGAATGACTCTCAGTTGGTAATAAGAAGTAACACATTGTTCACTTCCAATGGCTTCGGCTCAAGGGCGGATGTGCCTTGGAAGCCGATTTTCATCGGATTTTAATGCTTTGGGGGTGATGTCACAAAAAAGGCATTTAGGAATTGAAAAGCCATTACATAGCCAAGCGCCATGTTTATAATCCCGCCGCCTTCTTATTGTCAGATGGCATAAAAGCTCCTCTTTTTATGAGGAACCGACAGCGTCCCGACGTTTGTCCGTGGGATCGCTCCAGCCCGACCCGCACACCCGGCTGCTATCAGGGAAGAAAATGTTCATGGCATCCCGTGCCGCTCTTTCGGTCGTCCTCGGCGCGATCACCTTGTTGTCCGGCTGCTCGGCCTTTCGCAACTATGACAGCGAATTGGCCCAGACCAACCAGCAGTTGGCGTCCGGCAATGTCGACGGCGCGTTGACCCTGCTGGAAAAGAACAACTCCGGCCAAGACAAGGACCTGCTGTACTACTTCGAGAAAGGTGAGCTGCTGCGTGCCAAGGGCGATTTGTCCGGCAGCCAGACCGCCTGGAACAACGCCGACCGACAAGTCGCCCAGTGGGAAGATGCGGTCAAGCTCGACACGGCCAGGTACCTGGCCCAGTTCGGCAGTTTCCTGGTCAACGATAAAGTCCGCCGCTACGAAGGCTACGACTACGAAAAGGTCATGCTGACCACGCAGATGGCCCTGAACCTGCTGGCGGTGAACGACTTCGACGGCGCGCGGACCCAGATCAAGAAGACCCATGAACGCGAAGCGGTGATCGCCGACCTGCGGGACAAGGAATACCTCAAGCGCGAGGAAGAAGCCGAGAAACAAGGGGTCAAGACCGAATACAAGGACCTCCAGGGTTACCCGGTGGCCAGCCTCGACGCCCCGGAAGTGGTCAGCCTCAAGAACAGTTACCAGAGCGCGTTCAGCCATTACCTGGCCGGTTTCGTCTACGAAGCCCTGGGTGAAAAGGACCTGGCCGCACCGGGTTATCGCAAGGCCGCCGAACTGCGCCCCAACACACCGTTGCTGGAGCAGGCCCTGCGTGACCTCGACAAGCCCGCCACCAAGAGCGACGACAGCGACATCCTGATCGTGGTGCAGAGTGGCCTGGCACCGTCGCGGGACTCGATCCGCATTCCCTTGCCCTTGCCCATCAGCGGCAACCTGGTCATTACGCCGTTGTCGTTCCCACTGATCAAGCCTGACACTTCCACGGCCACCTTCGGCCAGATCGGTGTCGACGGCCGCCAACTGGACCTGACCCAACTCAACAGCACCACCGCCATGTCCCGTCGGGCCCTGCGCGACGACATGCCGGGCATCATCTTGCGCACCACCGTGCGCGCCGTCACCCGTGGCGTGGCGCAAAAGCAGATCAACGAGACCAATCCCCTGGCGGGCCTGGCCGTCGGCCTCACCTCGGCGGTATTCGAAGGGGCCGACACCCGGACCTGGCGCACCCTGCCCGACTACACCCAGGTGGTGCGCCTGCGCCTGAAGAAAGGCGAGCACCAGGTCACCTTGCCAAGCGCGGTGGGCGGCTCGGTGGTCAAGGTCATTGTCGACCAGCGCTACCAGGTCATCAGCCTTCGCGCGGTGGGTAACCAAGTGTTCGCCGGCGGCCTCGCGGCCCAGGTGATGCCCAGCGCCAACCCGACCGCCATTGCCCTCAAGCAACCTTAAGAACGGAGTCTTGTTCACATGCGTTTAAAACTGATCGCCGTCGGCACCCTGGCCTTGCTGGCCGGTTGCGCCACCCCGCCGCCACCGGAGCCGGGCAGCGCCGCCAGCAAGGTCGTGGCGATGGGCAAGACCAAGAACATCGTGGTGGGCGCCATGCGCGTAGCCCGGGAAAACGGCTACATGACCGTCAATGTCCAGTTGAGCAACACCAGCTACAACAACAAGACGATGTACTACCGCTTTGCCTGGTTGGGGCCGGAAGGTTTTCCGATCGCCGAGGAAGAAACCTGGAAAAGCCTGACGCTGTACGGCGAACAGACCAGCTTCCTTCCGGCCATCGCCCCGACACCCAAGGCCGTGGATTTCCGTTTGGAAATCAATACCCCTTGAGCCTGGCACCGCTGGACCACAAGAGCTGATGTTGGAGCTGTGTAGGAGCTGTCGAGTGAAACGAGGCTGCGATCTTCCCCCAGACAATTGAGTCCCAAGCGAAAGATCAAAAGATCGCAGTCTTCGGCAGCTCCTACAGTGCGTCGCCAGCGGGGATTAAATCCCCTCGCCACAAAAATCCACTATGCAGAAATTTGAGAGTCCCCACATGTTCGTACGCATTTCATCCCTCGCCCTCGCCGCCCTGCTGGTGAGCGGCTGTGCCAACAACTCGCCGGTCCTGGGCAACAAGCACATCAGCTACGGCGATACCAAGGCCGTGGAAACCGTGACCAACGAGTTCGGCTCCACCGACCTGCAAATGATCGCCGAGTCCATGACCCGTTCCCTGGCCCAGTCCGGCATCCTGCAGGGTCGCCCGGTGGTCCAGGTCTATGACGTGAAGAACAAGACCAGCGAATACATCGACACCCGCGAAATCACCACCAGCATCAAGACCCAGTTGATGAAGACCGGCGCCGCCCGTTTCGCCAGCGACAACACCGCCATGGACAGCCAGGTCGACCAGCTCAAGCTGCAGAACCAGAGCGGCCTGTACAAGAAAAGCACCGTGGCCAAGACCGGCAACATGATCGCTGCCAAGTACCGCCTCGAAGGCTCCATCAGCTCGATCGTCAAGCGCAGCAGCGACTATAAGGACGTCTTCTACAAATTCAGCCTGCAATTGATCGACGTCGAGAGCGGTCTGGCCGAGTGGATGGACGAAAAAGAAATCCGCAAGACCACGGAGCGCTAAGCCATGCGCACATGGATAGGCATCATGGCCCTGGCCTGTGCACTCAGCGCGCAGGCGGCCCCAAAAGTCGCGGTGACCGACCTGGCGTACCAGGAGCGGGTGGAGGAATACATCCACACCGTTTCAGCGCAGAGCAACTTCCAGGCGAACCCCTACAGTGCCAGCGCTTCCTCGAGCTACGACGAGATGGAAGCCACCAGCAGCTACATCGAGCAGGGCGAACTGCGCAAGTTCACCGGTGACATCAAGGGCGAGATCCTGCGCAGCGGGACGTTCCAGCTGACCCAGGGCACGCCCCACACGGCGGCGTCCAATGGCGATGTCTATGACGTTATCAAGCGCATCAAGGCCGGGAACTTCAAGGGTGCCGACTACGTGCTGTTCGGCACGGTGTCGGACATCGACTTTACCCGCGACATCAACGAACTGGCCAACACCGACAGCTACTCGGCCGTGCTGGCGCTGACCCTGGTGGCGGACTTCAGCCTGATCAACACCAAGACCTACGAAATCACCTCGGCCTTTACGGCCATGGGCGAAGGCCAGGACACCAAGTTGCTGAACCACCGGGACGTGCGCATCAGCCTCAACCGTCCACGGGTGGTGCGCGAAGTGTCCAAGGCCCTGGGGGAAGACGTGGCGCGGCAGCTGAGCGAACAGCTCGGTGGCCCGAGCTACCAACAGCCCGGCGAGCCGATGCAGCGCAATAATCTGTCCCGGGATACCGCGCCGGTGATCCTGCGCTGAATAGCTGAGCGAATGCTCTGTGGCGCAGAGGTCTTGTGGGAGCAAGGCTTGCCCGCGATGCAGGCGATGAGATCTTCCAGAAATCGAGTCGCCTTGCTCCCACAAAGTAACCTCGCCACAGGTTTTGCTTTACACCGCAGCCTTGCGAATCGTCGCGAGCAAGCCCGCCGCGCCGATGAACAGGCCAGCAAACGTACGGTTCATCCGCCGTTGCTGCTTCGGTGTGCGCAACAGGCGCAGGACTTTCGATGCCAGCCCGGTGTACCCGGCCATGACGATGAGATCGACGACGATCATTGTGACGCCCAGGATCAGGTATTGCTGGATCAACGGTGCATGGGGATTGATGAACTGCGGCAGCACAGCCAGCATGAACACCAGCGCCTTGGGGTTGCTGATGTTGACCAGGAAACCGCGGAACACCAGAGCCAAAGGGTTGCCGATAGGCCGCACGACGGAATCATCGCTGATATCGCCAGGGATGGCTCGCCACTGTTTGATACCCAGGTAGACCAGATAGGCCACGCCGAACCACTTGATCGCATAGAACGCCGTGGCCGACGCCGTGAGGATCGCGCCAACACCGGCGGCGACGATCACGATTTGCAGCGCCAGGCCCAATTGCAGGCCCAGGGCATTCCAGTAGCCGCGCCAAAACCCGTAGCGCAAGCCACTGGACATCGATGCAATGGCGCCGGCGCCCGGGGAAAGACTGATCACCCAACAGGCGGCGAAAAACGCCAGCCATGTTTCCAGCACCATTGCACACCTCGGCTCGGATTCGTCGAAAACGACTAAGCTAATGCGCCGCCGCAGGATTGACCATCGCTTTTTTGCAAAAAAAGCCAATCGGCGAGGCCGGGTTATTCGACGAACCCACCCACCGGAAACGCTTCGCTGCCACGCCAACGCCGTACCGAGCGCTGGAAGAACAGGCTGTTGGGCACTTGCACCATGGCGCTGCCGGTGCCGAGTTCCTCGGGTTCGATCAGCGTGGTGTACAGCAGATTGATAGCCACTACGCGGCCTTTGATGCCGGGCTTGTCGGTGGTGTCCACCAGCTCGACCACATCGCCCAGGCGAAACGGTCCGACGGTGTAGATCAACACGGCGCAGAACAGGTTGGACAGCACGCTCCAGATGGCGAAGAACGCCACCGCTGCCACCGCGACAAAACCCGACAGAGCCGTCCACAGCACCGTGGCCGAGACGCCCAGGCGTTCGAGCACCACCAGCACCGCAGTCCCCATGATCAGCCAGCGCAGCACGCCCCGCAGGATAATCACCAGTTGGGGTGGGAGCGGGTAACGCTCACCCAGGCCGGTGAGCGCACGCGCGACGAAGCGCTGCGAGACATAACCGGCCACCAGGATCAGCAGGATTTGCACACCGAGCCAGATCGGCTCGATCCACATGACAGGGACAGGCAACGCCAACGCTTCCATCAGGACAATGCCTCCAACTCCGCTTGCAGGTTTTCCAGCAGTTCCAGGGCTTGCATCCACGCCTCCTCGAGCTCCGCTTCCCGAACTTTCAGCCTGGCCTGTTCGGCCAGCAGGTCACGCAACTCATCCTTGCGCGCCGCCTCGTAGAGACCACTGTCGCCCAGGCTGGTTTCGATTTTCTGCAGCTTTTCATGCAGCTTGCCCAGCTCGGCTTCGAGCTTGTCGGCTTCGCGCTTGTGCGGCGCCAGTTGCTGGCGCAATGCGGCGGCGGCCTGGCGCTGGGCCTTTTTGTCGGTCTTGTCCGGGTTGACCGGCGTGCTGCTGACCGGCGCGTTGCGCTGGCGGTATTCCACCAGCCAACGAGCATAATCTTCCAGGTCTCCGTCGAACTCCTCGACCTTGCCGTCGGCGACCAGGAAGAAATTATCCGTGGTGCTCTTGAGCAAATGCCGATCGTGAGATACCACCAGCACCGCGCCACTGAATTCCTGCAAGGCCATGGTCAGGGCCAGGCGCATTTCCAGGTCCAGGTGGTTGGTCGGTTCGTCGAGCAGCAACAGGTTCGGCCGGCCCCAGGCGATCAACGCCAACGCCAGGCGCGCCTTTTCGCCACCAGAGAAATTCAACACCGGCTCGTCGATGCGTGCCCCGCGAAAATCGAAACCACCGAGGAAATCGCGCAGGGTTTGCTCGCGCTCGGTTGGCGCCAAGCGTTGCAGGTGCAGCAGCGGGCTGGCCTTGGAATCCAGGGAGTCGAGCTGGTGCTGGGCGAAATAGCCAACGACGGTGTTTTCACCTCGGGTCAAGCGTCCAGCCAATGGCTGGAGTTCGCCCGAGAGGTTCTTGATCAGGGTCGACTTACCGGCACCGTTGGGCCCCAGCAAACCGATCCGCGCACCCGGGGTCAGTTGCAGCTTGACCTTCTCCAGCACGGTCTTGTCGCCATAACCCAGGCGCGCGTCGGACAGGTCGATCAACGGGCTGGAAATCTTGGTCGATTCGCGGAAGACAAAATCGAACGGTGAATCGACGTGGGCCGCCGAGAGCTCTTCCATCCGCTCCAGCGCCTTGATCCGGCTCTGGGCCTGGCGGGCCTTGGTGGCCTGGGCCTTGAAGCGGGCGATGTAGCTTTCCATGTGCGCACGTTGCGCCTGTTGCTTCTCGTAGGCCTGCTGTTGCTGGGCCAGGCGTTCGGCACGGGCGCGCTCGAAGGCGCTGTAGCCGCCGCGGTACAAGGTGAGCTTGCGCTGGTCGACATGGGCCACGTGATCCACCACCGCGTCGAGGAAATCGCGGTCGTGGGAAATCAGCAGCAGCGTGCCCGGGTAACCCTTGAGCCAGTCTTCGAGCCAGATGATGGCGTCGAGGTCCAAGTGGTTGGTCGGTTCATCGAGCAGCAGCAGATCCGAAGGGCACATCAGGGCCTGCGCCAGGTTCAGGCGCATCCGCCAGCCACCGGAGAAGTCCCCGACCTGGCGGTCCATCTGTTCATTGGTAAAGCCCAGGCCAGCGAGCAATTTGCGCGCGCGGGCATCGGCGGTATAGCCGTCGGCACTGTCGAGTTCCGCGTGCAGGCGGGCCTGTGCGGCACCGTCGTGGGCCGATTCGGCCGCCGCCAGGTCGCGTTGCACCTGGCGCAGGCGCAGGTCGCCATCGAGCACGTAGTCCACCGCCAGGCGCTCGAGGGTGTCGACCTCCTGGCGCATGTGAGCGATGCGCCAGTCGGCCGGCAGCAGGCAATCGCCCGAGTCCGGGTGCAGCTCGCCTCGCAGCAAGGCGAACAGGCTCGATTTGCCGGCGCCGTTGGCACCGATGAGGCCGGCTTTGTGGCCGGCGTGCAGGGTCAGCTCGGCGTCTTCTAGCAGACGTTGCGGGCCACGCTGTAAAGTCAGGTTCTGAAGTCGGATCATAATGGCGGCGGAGTCTACCAGCTTCGCTCGCAACTGGCGCGAGTAGCACGATGTCCCCTGACCTGTGGAGTTTTTCCCTCGACCTCTATGCCAAGCCTGGCGTAGAGCCTGCGTGCCTCACGCTACAGGGCGCCGGCGTCAATGTCTGCCTGCTGCTTTGCGGACTGTGGCTGGAACGACGCGGTGTGGCCTGCAATGAACAACGGCTGCGACAGCTTCGACAATTGACCGAGCCCTGGGAGGCAGAGGTGGTAAGGCCCTTGCGCACGCTTCGCAGCCAATGGAAAGCCGGTGCCCGCCAAGACACGGCACTCGAGAGCCTGCGCGAACAGGTCAAGCGACTGGAATTGGAAGCCGAGCGACGATTGCTGGAACGATTGCAGGCAGTGGCCGAGGATTGGCCTGAGGAACAACGGAACGATTCAGCGTTATGGGTGCAAGGGCTGGTGGCGAATGCCGAACCAGCGAGCCGCGACGCGCTGCATCAGCTGCGCGTCGCGGTGTCCGGCACTTAGGAAGCGCTGGTTGGGGTGCTGCTGGTGGTCGGCGCAACGGCGGCTGGGCTGGTCGCCGAGGCCGGAGTGCTGGCGGTAGGCGCAGGCGTCGCGCTCGGAGCCGGAGCCGGTGTCGCTGGCTTGGCGGCTGGCGCAGTCGCAGGTTTTGCAGCGGCTGGCTTCTTCACGGCCGGTTTAGCGGCGGGCTTGGCAGCAGCTGGCTTGGCCGTAGCGGCGGGCTTGGCAGCCGTTGGCTTCGCGGCAGCTGGCTTGGCCGTAGCGGCGGGCTTGGCAGCCGTTGGCTTCGCGGCAGCAGGCTTGGCAGCGGCTGGTTTGGCAGCGGGTTTAGCCGCCGCTTTGGCAGGCGCTTTGGCAGCGACGGGCTTGGCAGCCGCTTTCGCAACAGGCTTGGCCGCAGCCGTTTTGGTTGCCGCAGGCTTGGCGGCTGGTTTGGCGGCCGCCGGTTTGGCCGTGGATTTTACCGCCGCCTTGGCAGCCGGTTTAGCGGCAGCGGTTTTCGTCGCGGCAGGTTTTGCGGCGGCGGTTTTAGCGGCAGGCTTGGCTACAACTTTTGTCGCAGGTTTAGCGGCAGGTTTAGCAGCCGCTTTTACAGCGGGCTTGGCGGCGGCAGGTTTAGCGGCCGCCGTTTTTGCGGCTGGCTTGGCAGCAGCCTTGACGGCTGGTTTTTTCGCCGCAGGTTTTGCAGCGCTGGCAGCGACGGGTTTGGCAGCCGGTTTGCTGACCGCCTTGGCCGGTGCTTTGGCGGCGGGCTTGGCAGCGACTTTGGCCGGTGCTTTTGCCACAGCGGGTTTAGCCGCCGGCTTCTTGGCCGATACAGCGGCAGGCTTGGCAGCACGAAGCGACAGCGCCTTGCCCGCAGCTTCTTGCACACGACCGACACCCTGGGCCAGTTTCAGGCTTTCCTGGGCATCACGCTTGAGTTGCAAAATGTAGGCGCGGGTTTCGGACTGACGATCCTTCAAGGCATCGAGCAGGTCTTCGAGCTCTTTCACGATATCTTTGGCCTTGGCTTGCGCCTTGGCCTTGCCAGCGGTGGCTGCGTCTTGCAGTTTGGTGCGCGACTTGTGCAGTTTTTCCTGCGCCTTGCCGCGTTGTTTTTCCAGTTTGGCGAGCAGTTTTTCAGCATCAGCCAGGGCTTGGGAGCAGGCATTTTCCAGATGTTCGAGCAAGCTGCCCGAGAGTTGTTGGAGCAAGTGCAACGGAGTGTTTACAGGCTTCTTGGTGGCCGACATGGTTTACCTCCTGACTGACGTGAGTGCGGCTCATACTAGACCTCTGCTGCAACCGCCGCTAGGGCATGTTGACAGTACACAAGACGTTGCGTTGCAAGGGACGAAAAATCTTCTGCGCCAGTGCCTTGGCAATCCACCTCTACAGATATCGACACTGGCATAATTCCTCGATTCGAGGCCGGAGAGCACACATGTCGCGTCACCTGTTTTTATTCCTGTGCATGGCTTGCGCCACGGTCCAGGCCGTTGAAAAAACCAGCGCAAACGATGCCCACGATCTGGCTTACAGCCTGGGCGCCAGCCTCGGCGAACGCCTGCGCCAGGACATGCCGGACTTGCAGATCAAAGCCTTGGTCGACGGTTTGCAACAGGCCTACCTGGGCAAACCGCTGGCCCTGAAAGATGAACGCATCGAACAGATCCTGGCCGAGCACCAAGCGCAACTGAACGCGCCATCGACAACGCCACAGGCCGAAGCCGCGTTGAAAACCGAGCAGAAATTTCTCATCGAAGAAAAAAACCGGCCCGGGGTCCAGCAACTGGCTGACGGCATCCTGCTCACCGAAATCAAGCCGGGCCACGGCGCGAAGGCCGGCCCTCACGGCAAGGTCCAGGTGATGTATACCGGTCGATTGCCAGACGGCACCGTATTCGATTCAAACCGCCAGGCACAGTGGTTCAATCTTGACAGTGTGATCGACGGTTGGCGCAGTGCATTGCCGCAAATGCCGGTCGGCGCGAAATGGCGCCTGGTGATTCCGTCGTCCCTGGCCTATGGCGCTGAAGGGGCCGGGGATGTGATCCCGCCCTACACACCATTGGTGTTTGAAATCGAGCTGCTGGGCGCGACGACCTGACGCTGGCCCAACGAAAAACGGTGCGCAATGCGCACCGTTTTTTCATGACCGCGAACCCTCAGGCCTGGACCGCAGCATCTTCCTTGTGAGCGTTGTGCAGCACTTCGATCAGGCAGTCTTCCAATTCGAAACGCTCGTGCAGCAAGCCGCCCAGCTCCTTGAATTTTTCCGCTACGCACTTGCCTTCATCGCACAGGTCGTTGAATGCCAGCAGCTTCTCGGTGATGACATCGATACGCGGGTAGATCGTCTCGGCCAGTTCAAGGCCGCGCTTGTCGTTGAAGGCCTTGGCCTCGCCCGTCAGTTGTTCGTATATCTCGAAATGACCGGCAGACACATAGTCCACCAGCACGCCGCAGAAATCCTGCAAGGGTCTGCGGCTTTCGCTCAGGGCTTCAGGCTTGGCGCCGAGATCATCGTAGGCCCGAACCAGTTCGTGACGCTCCTGCAGCCAGCGATCGATCAGCAGATGCACTCCACCCCAGCGTTCCTGAGCATTCTGACAACTTTCGAGCATGGTGATTTCTTCCCTTGTGAGTCATGCCCCCTCGCAGCCTGTGCACGCCTGATGACCAGGGACAAGCCAGACACAACATGATCGAGCGACACAATTCCAATGACACGTGCGGGCCAGATTATGCCCGCACGACAACGGCTTCAAGGTACGCAGGAGATAAAGTTCATACAAGTGTTTAATCCAGGGCCCGGACCAACTGCGACGTCTCGCCGCTGAGCGGTCGTACCAGAGCACTCCAGGCAAGGCGCAGCAGCAGGTAGGTCATGGCGCTGGACACCGCGAGAAAAAACAACAGGCTCCACTCGGGGATGCTCAGGTCGAACAACGTCCACGTGATATTCGCGCAGTCGACGGCGCCGTCGAGGACACGATGCAACGCGCACCACCACGATCTTGTCGGGTTGAGCTGCACGGCACAATCGGATAACGGCTCGAACGAGTGGCTTTGCATCAGGACCTGACGCCACGCCAGGGTCATGCCCCCGGTCGCAAAAACCAACCCTGCGGCGCCATAGAAGAGACTGCCTCGTTGGCCTGGACCGTGTACGCACGCTACGAGGCTGTTGGCCAGGAACAGCATCAGGCACAACCGCTGCAGGACACACAGGCTGCAAGGCGTCAGGCCGGCCGAATATTCCAGATAAGTGCTGATGCCCAAAGCCAGGGCGGCGGCGATGGAAGCCATGAGAAACGAGAAGCGTGAGCTGGCCAAAGACATGGCGATTCCGTAACAGAAGAGACAAGCAGTTACGGTAGAGGAAAGCCCTCTGGCCTTTCAAGGCAGCCCCGCGCAGACACTTCACCAGGGGTGTAGGGAATTCCCGACTGGTCGAAGAGGATTCGGCGTGGTCAGCTGTAGGACTTTGCTGAAGGTATGACCAAAGCCCCAAAATCGGGGCGAGGGAGCTTGCTCCCGCTGGGCTCTGTAGGAGCTGGCGAAGCCTGCGATCTTTTGATCTTTCGCTTGAGACTCAAGCGCCGGGGGAAAGATCGCAGCCTCGCTCCGCTCGACAGCTCCTACAGGCGAGCGGGAGCAGCTCCGTCGCCACAAAGGATTCATACATTCCCAGGAATGAGTCATGCCCTTTTTAAGTGGACAACACCTGGGCCGGAACCGGCAACGGCGCGGCCAGCAGACGCTCATCCAACAGTCCCAATCCCTCTTGGAACAACTGGTTGCTGCGCTCGGCATCTCCCAGTTGCGCCAGCAGGCGCGCCAGTTCGGCGCAGGCTTCGGGATTGCGCTGGGCGCGCAAACTGCTTTCCAGATAATCCCGCGCTTTGCCCCACAAGCTGTTCTGCAGGCATAGGCGCCCCAAGGTCAGCAACAGGCTCGGATCGGCCGGGTGGTCCTTGAGCCAGCCTTCGGCCGCTTGCAACTGGCGGATCGGATCATTGCCGCGAACCAGCCCGTACAGGCGCGCCAGATGGCTGTCATAGTGACGCTTGAGCGCGCCGCGCAGCACCTCTTCGGCTTCGACCTGGGCGCCCAATTGGCGCAATTGCTCGGCATAGGCCAGCACCAGCGCCGGCTCCTGGCGCTGTGCGGAGGTCAGTTGCTGCCAGGCGCGATTGAGCGACTGCAAACCGACGCTGCCGTCCTCCTCGCGGTGGGCCGCCAGGGTCAGGTTTTCGCCCCAGGCACGCCGCTCCAGTTCAGCCAGCTCGGCCGGCGGCAGGACTTTATCCTTGCGCAGCTCGGGCAACAGCCGGATCACCGCCGACCAATCGCCGCGCTGCTGATGCAGCCGCTGCAGTTGGCGAAGGACCTGGGCGTTATGGGGGTGACGCTCATGCATGGCCTGCAGTGTGCTCAACGCGCCATCCGTGTCACCTCGATCCATTTGCAATTGCGCGTGCGTCAGGGCAATGGCCAGTTCCGCCTGGGGCTGACGCTCCAGGGCGCGCTCCAGCAAACTGTCGCTCTGCTCGTAAAGCCCTTGTTCGTTGGCCGCGCGGGCGGCCCCCAGGTAATACAGCAGCGGCTGGCGCTCGGCTTCGGCGGCACGATGCAGATGACGCTGGGCACTGGCCCAGCGACCTTCGGCCAGGTCCAACTGGCCATGTTCGATCGCCACTTGCACCCGACGACTGCGATTGCGTCGCGACCACGGGTTGACCACGCCGCTGGACGTGGTCACCAACCCGATCAGCGCCCTCAGGCCTCGCCACACCAGCCAGAGCACCGCCACCAGGGCCAGGGTAACCCACAGGCCTGCTTCATAACGGAAGTTCTTGTACGCCACCAGCACGTAACCCGAATGCTCGGCAATCGCTACGCCCAGCAAGGCTGCGACAGCGATGACCGCGAACAGAATCACGTAGAGACGCTTCATGGCGTGGCCTCCTGCGCGCCTGGCGCGGGCAGCGGCTTGACCGACTCCTGGGCATTGAGGTTGCGACGCTCAAGGTAGGCCTGGACGCTGCTCAGCGTGCCCGTGAGGTCCGGGGTGACCACCGTCACCGGCTGCCTGGACAGCTCGCCCACGCGCTCGAGCATGATTTTGCTTTGCGGATTGTCCTGGTTGAAGTTGTTCTTCAATACGTCCCGGGCCTCGGTCAGCGCCTGGGTGTATACCGGCGCCTGACCATTGAGGGCGGCCCATTGCGCCTGCTCCAGCGCCAGGCTCAAGGCCAGGCGCACTTGCACGAGGCTTTGTCCGGCCAGCAGCGGACGAACGTTCTCGTCGGCGTTGAAGTCGATGCGGATGTAGCGCGAGATCTGGTCCCACCACTGTGCCCACCGGCTGGCCCCATCGCCATCGGCAGTCAGGCCCAGCAGCGACTCTCCACGATCCTTGTACTCGGGTGCCAGTTCGGTCAGTTGCAGCACCTGGTCACGCAAAGCGCCCAGTTGCAGGAACAGCCCGGTACGATCCGGTTGTTCGGTGCTGCGTAGCGCAGCGAGGGTCTTGGCCAGTTGCTCGCGGGCGGCGAACGAACCGGGGTCGTTCTGTTCGCGCAGGATTTCGTCAGCGCCCTGGACCAGCGCCTGGGCACTGTCGATGTCTTGCAGGGCGGAAAGACGCAGGCTGGCCAGGCGCAACAGGTGCTCGGCTTCCGCCAGGCGCCAATCCTTGCGGCTGGCACCCAGCACGGTTTCCAGGCGCTGGTTCAGGTGCTGCTGATCGCCTTGCAGCTGGGCCACCTGGCGGCGCCGCTCCTCCAGCTCTTCGGCCGGGGGCAATTGCGCCAGGCGCTCGCTCAGGCGTTGCTCGTTGAGCTTGAGGGTCTGGGCCTGGTCGTTCAGCGCCTGGACCTGGGCGGACTGCTGCTGGTTATTGGCTTGCAGGTGACGTACCTGCCACACGCCCCAACCGCCCACGGCGACACCGGCGGCGCCGAGCAGCAAGGCAACAATGGCCAGCCCGTTGCCGCGGCGCGGCGCGACTGGGGGCGGGGGTTCAACCGGCGCATCGATCGCTGGCTGGTCTAGATCTTCTTTTGGCAAGGCTGTTTCGCTCACGTATCCATCCTTTGCATTAGAAAACGGCACGGAGTGTTCCCGTAACGCCGCCAGCAAAGCCGCGGCATTGGCGCCACGGCAATCCACAACTGTTCGGGCCCCGGCGGCACGCGCCATCTCGGCAACCCTTGGGCTTGGAACAAACAACGGTAACCGCGCCAGGGCCGGCCACGCATCGCCGGCCAGCCGCTGCAGATGCTCCAGACCCTGCCCACTGCTGACCACCAGTGCGTTCAAGCGTTCCGCTTCGACTATCGACGGCAACACCCCTTCACCGTAACTGGGCAAGTGGCGGCGGTACAATTCCAGATAATCGACACTAGCACCTTGCTCGCGCAAACGCTCTGCCAGCAAGCCGCGCCCGCCTTCACCCCGCACGATCAAGACCTTGGGGTCGGGCCGCGAAACAGCCTGGCGCAAGACCAAATGTTCCAGCAAGGCTTCGCTGTCGTCGCCGTTATCGGGATAAAACACCGTGAGGCCGGCATCGGCAAGGATCTGTCCGGTGGCCGCGCCCACGCTGAACCAGGGTTGATCCGGAGGCTGGGGCCAGTGTTGGCGCAGCAGCTCGACGCACAGGCGTGCGGCCGGCTTGCTGACCACGATCACGGCAGTGTATTGGTCCAGTGCCTGGAATATCGCCCGCCCGGCGTCGGACAGCGGGACCGGCTCGATATCCAGCAACGGCAGGCTGCTGCTGTAGACCCCCGCTTCGGCCAGGACAGCCGCCAGCGCCGACGACTCGTCCGCCGGCCGGGTGAGCAACAGCCGCCAACCCGTCACGCGTGGCCGGCCTCGCCGTAGACCGCCTTGAGAATGTCGGCGGCCCCCTGGCTCAACAAGTCTTCAGCCACCCGCACGCCCAACGCCTCGGCATCCTGGCGCGGTGCCCGGGCTTCGGCGCTGAGCAGACGGCTCCCGTTGGGCTCCCCCACCAGGCCGCGCAACCAGACCTGTTCGCCTTCCAGCACGGCATAACAGGCAATCGGTACCTGGCAGCCGCCATTGAGGTGTTTGTTCAGCGCGCGCTCGGCGAATACTCGCGTGGCGGTGTCTGCATGGTGCAGCGGCGCCAGCAGGGCGTGGATGTCGCTGTCGGCGCTGCGGCACTCGATACCCACCGCCCCTTGCCCACCGGCCGGCAGGCTGTCGTCGACGCTGATGGCCGAGGTGATGCGGTCTTCGAAGCCCAGGCGGATCAGGCCGGCGGCGGCGAGGATGATGGCGTCGTACTCACCGGCATCGAGCTTGGCCAGGCGTGTGTTGACGTTGCCGCGCAGGAAACGGATTTGCAGGTCCGGACGACGCGTCAGCAATTGGGCCTGGCGACGCAGGCTGGACGTGCCGACCACACTCCCGGCAGGCAGCGCCTCAAGGCTGGAGAAGGTATTGGAGACGAACGCGTCGCGCGGGTCTTCCCGCTCGCAGATGCAAAACAGGCCCAGGCCTTCGGGAAAGTCCATGGGCACGTCTTTCATCGAATGCACGGCGATGTCGGCTTCGTTGTCCAGCAGCGCGGTTTCCAGCTCTTTGACGAACAAGCCCTTGCCGCCGATTTTCGACAGCGGCGAGTCCAGCAGCTTGTCACCGCGACTGACCATGGGCACCAGGGTCACGATCAGGCCGGGATGAGCCGCTTCCAGGCGGGCTTTGACGTATTCGGCCTGCCAGAGGGCCAAGGCACTTTTACGGGTGGCGATGCGGATCTCGCGAGGGAACATGAATCAATCCGTACTTAAAAGATACGGCAGATAATAACAGCTCAGTCAAAACCGCTTTGATTTGAATCACGACCCCAAGGCCTCCCTGGCCGCCAGATCCTGGAAATGAAACACGTTGAACGCCTTGGACCGCCTGGCTTAAAGCTGCTGCATCATCTTGCGCACGCCGGCCACGTGCCGCCGGCTGACAATCAGCGCGTCGCCATTGAGGCCTTTGAGGAACAGCTGGAAATGCCCAAGGGGGGTGCGTTGCAGACGCTCGATGCGCTCGCGGGCCACGAGGGCGTTGCGGTGGATGCGTACGAAGCGTTCGCCGAACTCGTCTTCAAGGGCCTTGAGGGGCTCGTCGAGCAACACCTCGCCACTCTCATGGCGCAAGGTCACGTATTTATGGTCGGCAATAAAGTAGACCACCTGGTTCAAGGGGATCAGCTCGATGCCTTTTCGGGTGCGGGCACTGATGTGGCTGCGTGGGCCACTGCCGCTTTCGGCGGCTGGACGGGTCAGCGCCGCCAGTTGCACGCGGTTGGGTCGCTCAGCCTTGCGCAAGGCTTCGAGCAACGCCTCGGACGCCACCGGCTTGACCAGGTAGCCCACGGCACCGGCCTGCAACACCTCGGGTGGGAAGTCGTCCCGGGTGGTACAGAACACCACGGCGGGCGGCGACTCTCGTTCGCACAACTTCGCCGCCACCTGCAGGCCGTCCAGGCCAGGCATGCGAATGTCGAGCAGCACGATATCCGGCTTGTGGCTGTCAATAAGGGCCAATGCCTCGTCGCCATTGGTGGCGCTCGGCTCCAGGACACTGTAACCCTCGAGCTCGCCAACCATTCGGCTCAGGCGCTCGCGGGCCAGTGGTTCGTCATCAACGATCAGGACATTCATATTGCGCTGGATTCCTGCGTGAGTCTCGCACAAGGATAGCGTAGACAGGGGAAGTGACATCCGTCACCGCGATCCACGCTAAGACTCGTTCGAGGGCCAAAAAGTGCCGCGAGGCGGGTGCCTATCTTTACCAGCGCTTGCCGACCGATGCCCGAGGCCCGTTGTCGCACGGCGTTGCCGTAGGGATTATTAACTGTCGATCTGACCAATATGAGCTCCCCCTTCTTCTATGTGTCCGGTACGCCATGGATGGAAAAAGCAAAAGTCCTACCGTCCACTGTAGACGGTTGCCACGATGATATTGCTCAATCGAAAAATATCGTTGTGCGAAAACCCGGTTGGATCCCGGGTCTCGATCGAAAAAACCTGCCGACCAGTGCCAGCGCCAGTCCCGGCAACCCTGCTATCATCCGCCGCAGCCTTTAACCGCTACTTTTTCCACAGCCGATCACGAGCGAATTCATGAGCACTGACAAGACCAATCAGTCCTGGGGCGGCCGCTTCAGTGAACCCGTCGACGCCTTCGTCGCCCGCTTCACCGCCTCCGTCAACTTTGACCAGCGCCTGTATCGCCACGACATCATGGGCTCGATCGCCCACGCCACCATGCTGGCCAAGGTCGGCGTGCTGACCGATGCCGAGCGCGACAGCATCATCGATGGCCTGAAGACCATCGAGACTGAAATCGAGGCCGGCCGGTTCGACTGGCGCGTCGACCTTGAAGACGTGCACATGAACATCGAAGCACGCCTGACCGATCGCATTGGCGTGACCGGCAAGAAGCTGCATACCGGCCGCAGCCGCAACGACCAGGTCGCCACCGACATCCGTCTGTGGCTGCGGGATGAAATCGACCTGATCCTGGGCGAAATCACGCGCCTGCAAAAAGGCCTGCTGGAACAGGCCGAGCGCGAGGCCGAGAGCATCATGCCGGGCTTCACGCACCTGCAAACCGCTCAACCTGTAACGTTTGGGCATCACATGCTGGCCTGGTTCGAAATGCTCAGCCGCGACTACGAGCGCCTGGTGGACTGCCGCAAGCGCACCAACCGCATGCCCCTGGGCAGCGCCGCGCTGGCCGGCACCACGTACCCGATCGATCGTGAGTACACCGCGCAGCTGCTGGGCTTCGACGCCGTGGGCGGCAACTCGCTGGATAACGTCTCGGACCGCGATTTCGCCATCGAATTCTGCGCCGCCGCGAGCATCGCGATGATGCACCTGTCGCGCTTCTCCGAAGAGCTGGTGCTGTGGACCAGCGCGCAGTTCCAATTCATCGATTTGCCCGACCGTTTCTGCACCGGCAGCTCGATCATGCCGCAAAAGAAAAACCCCGACGTGCCGGAACTGGTGCGCGGCAAGAGCGGCCGGGTGTTCGGCGCACTGATGGGCCTGTTGACCTTGATGAAAGGCCAGCCGCTGGCCTACAACAAGGATAACCAGGAAGACAAGGAACCGCTGTTCGACGCCGCCGACACCTTGCGCGACTCGCTGCGGGCCTTCGCCGACATGATCCCGGCCATCAAGCCCAAGCACGCGGTGATGCGCGAAGCGGCCCTGCGCGGTTTCTCCACCGCCACCGACCTGGCCGACTACCTGGTGCGCCGTGGCCTGCCGTTCCGTGATTGCCATGAGATTGTCGGCCATGCCGTGAAGTACGGCGTGGACACCGGCAAGGACCTGGCGGAAATGAGCCTGGACGAACTGCGCCAGTTCAGCGACCAGATCGAGCAGGACGTGTTTGCCGTGTTGACCCTCGAAGGCTCGGTCAATGCCCGTGACCACATCGGCGGCACCGCGCCGGCGCAGGTCAAGGCAGCGGTTGTGCGCGGCCAGGCGTTGCTCGCCAGCCGCTAAAGCCAGAAGCATCGCGAGCAAGCTCGCCCCCACAATGGTTCTCCGGTGAACACACCCCTTGTGAACATCCAGAGATTCAAATGTGGGAGCGAGCCTGCTCGCGATAGCTGACTTCAAATCACCGAAAAGCTCACTTCTTGGCGGCAACCATCGCCAAAAACGTCGGCATCTCCGCCTCCTTGTCCGCAGCGATCCGCCGCACGTTCGGGTTCTGCTCCAAGCGCTCCATCAGCGCCTTGGCCGCCGGCATGTCCGCCAGCCAATCGATATCGAAGACCTTCCTGCCCACTTGCAGGGCCAGCGAAAGGCTGTAGTAGAAATACAGGTCGGCAATGCTCAGGCTGTCGCCCGCCACATAGGGCGAGAATTTGCCGTGCCGGCCGAGCGAGGCGAACCCCAGCAACAATTCGGACTTGGACTTTTCCTTGATGGCATCGGCCACCGTCATGCCGAAAAACGCCTCGCTATAGCAGGCCCGCCCCGGCAGCTCGATGTACAGCTCGATTTCCCGGCACAAGGCCAACACCTGGGCGCGCTCGAACGGTTCGGTCGGCAGCAGGGCTTTACCCGGTTGGGTTTGCTCGATGTATTCGAGGATGACGCTGGTCTCGTTGATAAAACCCTGCTCGGTCTTCAGCACCGGCACCTTGCCGCGCGGGCTGATGGCCAGGGCTTCCGGGGTCTGGTTGCCAAAGAACGGTACTTCTTCGAAGGGCACGCCCTTCTCCAACAATGCCAGCTTGACCATGTTGTAATAATTACTGACAGAGAAACCATAAAGCTTGAGCATTACAAAGCCTCCAGGCCGTGCGGGGTTGGCAGCCTTGCGTTATAGACCGTCGAGGGGTTTCTTGCCAGGCGCATCACGCCGCTGAATGCAGGTAAACTGGCGGCCTTTCCTACAGGAGCCTGCCATGAGCGAGCCAACCGATATCGACAGTGACGAAGAAGAGTTCGTCGAGAACACGCTGATCGAAGCCATCGAAAACCAGATCGAAAGCGACAACCCGCCAGCGGCCAAGGCCACGTTCAACAAGCTGACCCTGGTCGGTTACGAGCGCGAAGAAATCCTCAACCTCATGGCCCATGTACTGGCCCATGAAATCGACGCGATTCTCGAAGAAGACCGCCCGTTCGACACCCAATGGTACGAAGCGGCGCTGCGCGCCCTCCCCGAGTTGCCGCCGGAAAAGAAATAAACCGGCAGGCGCCGTTGTTAGCCGGGTCACGCTTGTAGGAGCTGTCGAGTGCAGCGAGGCTGCGATCTTTCCACCGCCAGTTGAATCGAGAGCGAAAAATCAGGATCAAAAGATCGCAGGCTTCGCCAGCTCCTACAAAGTCCGGCGGGGATAAATCCCCTCGCCACAAGGTGCTCTACCTGGCAGAACAGCGGTGTTCCGTCACCCAAAAGAAAAAAAGCATGCCCCTGACACTGGACAGCTCGGCCGACTACGCTCACCTTAGTGACGCTGTCGTCCAAATTCCTAGAAAGTCTGGAGTCCTTATGTCGCTTACCCCTGAGTTGGTTGCCGAACTGGAAATCCTTGCACTCTTCAACCTGGACAGTTCCCAGGAAGGCCTGAAAATTCATCAGACCGCTGCCCCTAAAGCGATTGCCGCTGCCCAACGCCTGTACGAGAAAGACCTGATCACCCAGCCCGACGGTGGTTACCTGACCAGCCTGGGACGGGATGCCGCCCAAAATGTCCAAACCGTCCTGACGATACTCAGCGTTCAACAAGAAGCCGCCTGATCCCCCTGCCGCCCACGGAAATCTCCTCTACGGGATTTCCGCAGGCGCACTGGCGCCCGGCGTAAAGAACCGGCATTAAAAATCCTGTTTCCAGCTTAAGTATTCCCAAGACCGGGCGCTAACCTGCCATCACCCCACGTTCGACGCCGCGAGCCGGTTTTAGCTGACATGACCCGCAACCATGAAATCCGCCCCGATCTGGACGAGGGAATCGACCGCAAGGTCCTGAGCCAGTTACGCGCACGTTTTCTCAAGCTCAACACCGTGCGGCTGGAGCGCGCCCTCGAAGGCCTGTCGCCCCGCCAGCAAGGCGTACTGACGCTGCTGCCGCTGTTTTTCCACGTCAACCATCCGCTGCTGCCCGGCTACGTCTCCGGTAGCACGCCCGCCGGGCTGTCGAACTACGAACCTGACGCCAACGTCCTTGCCGAAGCCCAGCGGCTGACCCGTTCGTTTTCCTACAAGCCCCGGCACGGCAGCAACCCGCCGCGGCCGATCCTTGGCCTGTTCCTGATGGGCAGCCTCGGCACCCTGGCCCAGGCCGACCAGAGCGACATGGACGTGTGGGTGTGCCACGGGCCGGACCTGAGCGACGATGAACTGGCCGAGCTGCGCAAGAAATGCCAGTTGCTGGAGACCTGGGCCGCGACCCAGGGCGCCGAAGCCCACTTTTTCCTGATCGACCCGGCGCGTTTCGTACGGGGCGAGCGGGACAACCAGCTCAGTTCCGACGATTGCGGCACCACCCAGCATTACCTGTTGCTGGACGAGTTCTACCGCACCGCGATCTGGCTGGCCGGGCGCACGCCGATCTGGTGGCTGGTGCCGGTCTACGAAGAAGAGAACTACGAGCAGTACACCCATACGCTGATGTCCAAGCGTTTCATTCGCGCGGATGAAACCCTGGACCTGGGACACCTGGCCTACATTCCGCCGGGCGAATTCGTCGGTGCCGGGCTCTGGCAGCTGTTCAAGGGTATCGAATCGCCCTACAAGTCCGTGCTCAAGCTGCTGCTGACCGAGGTCTATGCCAGCGAACACCCGAACGTGCGCTGCCTGAGCCTGCGCTTCAAACAGGCCGTGTTCGCCAACCGCCTGGACCTGGAAGAGCTGGACCCGTACATGCTGGTTTACCGCCGCATCGAGGAATACCTCGATGCCCGTGGCGAACCCGAACGCCTGGAGTTGATCCGCCGCGCGCTGTACCTGAAGGTCAATCGCAAACTCACCGGCCAGGCGCGCAGCAGTGGCTGGCAACGGGTACTGCTTGAGCGACTGGCCCGGGAATGGGGCTGGGACCAGCGTCAACTGGCATTGCTGGACAGCCGCAGCCAGTGGAAAGTCCGCCAGGTCAGCCACGAGCGGCGCGCCCTGGTCAACGAACTCACCCACAGCTACCGCTTCCTGACCCAGTTCGCCCGCACCGAGAAAACCGTCAGCCTGATCAACAAGCGTGATCTCAACGTGCTTGGCCGGCGCTTGTATGCCGCCTTCGAGCGCAAGGCCGACAAGGTCGAGTTCATCAACCCCGGTATCGCGCCGGACCTGGCCGAAGACACCCTGACGCTGGTCCAGTCACCCAACAAGAAGGAACCGGGGCAGAACCAGTGGGGCCTGTACAACGGCAGCCTCAACGCCTTGGAGTGGGAGAACTTCGCGCCGATCAAACGTTGCCGCGAGTTGCTGGAGCTGTTGACCTGGTGCCACCGCAACGGCGTGATCGACAGCAGCACGCGCCTGGCGCTGCACCCAGGTGACAGCGACCTGAGCGAGTTCGAACTGTTCAACCTGCTGGGCAGCCTGCAACAGTCCATCGCCCTGCCCCTGGTCACGGTGGATGAAGCGCAGTTGCTGCGCGCCAGCGTGCCCAGCGAAGTGCTGATTCTGGTGAATGTCGGCGTCGACCCGCTCAAGCACCATCGCGACCTGAATATCCTGATGACCACCGAGCGTACCGACTCCCTGAGCTATGCCGGGGTCCGGGAAAACCTGGTGCTGACCCTCGACCAGGTCACGCTCAATAGTTGGAATGAAGTGCTGGTCAACCGTTTCGACGGCGAACACGCCCTGCTCGACTGCCTGCGCGACTACCTCAACGACCTGCCCGTCACCCAGCGCCAACCGCGCTTGCAGGTGCGCTGCTTCTGCCACAACCGCGCCCAATTCATTGCGCGGCGGGTCGAGGAAGTCATCGAAACGGCGCAGACCCTGCTGTTGAGCAGGCTCAATCACCGCTACCTGCTTCAGGTCCAGCAGCATTACCACGTGCTGGAACTGGTGCCCGGCCAGGTCAATCATGTGGCCCTGGGCAGCTTGTCGGCGCTGATGGATTACCTGGGCGAGGAACTGATGGCCTACAGCCCCTTGCAGCTGGACCCGATGGCCCTGGAAGACCACGACCTGGCGCTGATCCTGCCCATGGGCCAGCCCGAGTGTATCCAGGTGTTCTACCGGACCAACGAGGACGAAGCCGATCTGTACGTGCTCGATGAATTCAATGCGCTGTGGCAACAGCACGTGCCCTATCACGACGAACAAAGCCTGCTGGTGCCGCTGCAGCGCTTCCTGCAATCGGTGCTGTACCGTCGCGACGCCCTGTTGCCGCTGGACGCCGCCCAGCCGCTGACCCTGGAAACCCTGTACTACCAGTTGCTGCCTTCAGGTGGCCGGGCGCGCCGGATCGAAGCGCGGCAAGCCCCACAGACACCGGTCGACAAGCCGTTCTATGACGTGCAGGCGATCATCGGCAAAGCGGCGCACGGGCAGGTGCACGTCACCCTGTACTGCGATCAGCAGGAATTTTCCGAACTGGAACATGGCGACCAACTGTTCCGCGTGGTCGCCAGGGAGATCGTCGAACAGCGCCGCGAAGCCCAGCGCTATCGCTGCTACATCACCGACCTGGATCTCTCGGGGCTGGTGGGCGACGGGGCCTGCTCAACCAATTTGTACCTGCGCTACAAGGCCGACCTGGAACGCGCCCTGAACGAGGCGCTGGCCCTGGTCTGAAGCACCCGGGCACTCAGAGGTGGAAATCGCCGCCTGCTTCGGGCTGGTATTCGACGTCCAGCAAGGTCAGTTTCAACGTCTTGCCGCCCGGGGCCGGCCAGTCGATGTGCTGGCCGACCTTCAGGCCCAGCAAGGCACTGCCCACCGGTGCCAGGATCGAGATCCGGCCTTCGTCGGCATTGGCGTCCTGTGGATAAACCAACGTCAGGTGATAGTCCTTGCCGCTGCTTTCTTCGCGGCAGTGCACACGCGAGTTCATGGTCACGACATCGGCAGGCACTTCTTCGTGGCCCACCACGTTCTCGGCGCGATCCAGTTCGGTTTGCAACGCAATCACGCCTGGCAGCGTTTCATCAAGACTGTCGATCAGGCGTTCCAGACGCTGTACGTCCAGGCGGGTAAGGGTGATGGAAGGTGCGGTCATGATCCAGGCAGACTCCTTTCTTCTGCACAAAAAAAGCAAAACCCCGCCACAAAAAGGCGGGGTTTTCACGGGCCTCGACGAATTGAGGCGTAGCCGGACACTATCAGTAGGAGCTGACGAGTGCAACGAGGCTGCGATCTTGATCCGAGCAATTCAGCCTCAAGCGAAAACCGCAAAGATCAAGAACAAAAGATCGCAGCCTTCGGCAGCTCCTACAGGGATCTGCGCTTGAGCGCCTCGGCACAGATGACCCGCCGGCGCTCATCATCGGCCGAGCGCCATTCGCGGATATCTTCCACATGGCGGAAACAGCCGAGGCAGACCTTCTGCTCATCCAGCTTGCACACGCTGGTGCACGGCGACGGCACCGCGGGGCTGACGTTGCTGTAGAGCGGCTTGGGGGGCCGTGGCGGGGCGGTCTGGCTCACGCCGTCACAGGCCTTCGAACTCGAGTTCCACGCCCGCCTGCAGCTTGACGATGCGCTCGAGCATCTCACCCAGTTGCTCTTCGCTCTTGTCACACATCCAGCGCTCGCTTTCCTCGTCGTAGTCGAAATGAAAGCCGCCGGAGACCGCCGCCAGCCACAACTGCCGCAACGGCTCCTGGCGACTGAAGATCAGTTGGCTGCCGTTTTCGAACTTGACGGTGAGTACACCGGCGGAGATTTCCAGATCGATGTCCAGGCCACTGTCATCGAACACATCCTCCAGCGTTTGCTGGGTCGCATCGACCAGATCGTGGAAACGGGCTTCAGTCAAACTCATTTGCGGCAACCTCGAAAATGTCTGCTCATGCTCAAGCGCCGCAAGATACGGACGCCGCCCGGCGATTGCAAAGGATATACCGATCAACGACAACAGTGCCGCCGGACGGGCGCCCCGTTGCATAGGCAAGCTGACGGGTGGCCGGTATACTCCGGCGCAATTAATGCATTTTCAAGGATTTCGCCATGAAGCGCCTGATCTCTTCCCTTGCTGCGCTCGTCGCGGTTGCCTGCCTCGTGACAGCCTGTGGTCAAAAAGGTCCGTTGTACCTGCCTGATGACAGCAAGTCCCCTGAAGAACAGGCCAAGTCGTCGCAATCCAAGACACACTCGCACGACACCCACACCACCTACTAAGGGAACGCCATGGACGCTTTTAACTACCGTGGCGGGGAGCTGTTCGCGGAAGGAGTTGCCCTGTCCGCGATCGCCGAACGTTTCGGCACGCCGACCTACGTCTATTCCCGTGCCCACATCGAAGCCCAGTACCGGACGTTCGCCGATGCGCTCGACGGCATGCCGCACCTGGTGTGTTTCGCCGTCAAGGCCAACTCCAACCTGGGCGTGCTCAATGTCCTGGCGCGCCTGGGTGCCGGTTTCGACATCGTCTCCGGTGGCGAGCTCGAGCGTGTGCTGGCCGCTGGTGGCAGCGCCGACAAGATCGTGTTCTCCGGCGTCGGCAAGACCCGCGAAGACATGCGCCGCGCCCTGGAAGTCGGCGTGCACTGCTTCAACATCGAATCCACCGATGAGCTGGAGCGCCTGCAGGTCGTCGCCGCCGAGCTGGGCGTTCGCGCGCCGGTTTCCCTGCGCGTGAACCCGGACGTCGACGCGGGCACCCACCCGTACATTTCCACCGGCCTGAAGGAAAACAAGTTCGGCATCGCCATTGCCGACGCCGAGGACGTGTACGTACGCGCCGCCCAACTGCCAAACCTGGAAGTGCTGGGTGTCGATTGCCACATCGGCTCGCAACTGACCACCCTCGAACCGTTCATCGATGCCCTCGACCGCCTGCTGGCGCTGGTCGACCGCCTTGGCGACTGCGGCATCTACCTGCGCCACATCGACCTGGGTGGCGGTGTCGGCGTGCGCTATCGCGATGAAGAGCCCCCCCTGGTGGCCGACTACATCAAGACGGTGCGCGAGCGCCTCGAAGGCCGCGACCTGGCGCTGATGTTCGAGCCCGGCCGCTATATCGTGGCCAATGCCGGCGTGCTGCTGACCCAGGTCGAATACCTCAAGCACACCGAACACAAGGATTTCGCCATCGTCGATGCGGCGATGAACGACCTGATCCGCCCGGCGCTGTACCAGGCGTGGATGGATGTCACCGCCGTGCGCCCTCGCGACACCGCGGCCCGCCCCTACGACATCGTCGGGCCGATCTGCGAAACCGGTGACTTCCTGGCCAAGGGTCGGGAGCTGGCGCTGGAAGAAGGCGACTTGCTGGCCGTGCATTCGGCCGGTGCCTACGGGTTTGTCATGAGTTCCAACTACAACACCCGCGGCCGTTGCGCCGAGGTGCTGGTGGACGGTGATCAGGCATTCGAAGTGCGTCGCCGCGAGACGGTAGCCGAGTTGTTTGCCGGCGAAAGCCTGCTGCCGGAGTAAAACCATGCTGCTGCGTTTTACCAAGATGCACGGCCTGGGCAATGACTTCATGGTCCTCGACCTGGTCAGCCAGCACGCGCATATCCTGCCCAAGCATGCCAAGCAATGGGGAGACCGGCACACCGGTATCGGTTTCGACCAGTTGCTGATCGTCGAGGCGCCCAACAACCCGGACGTGGATTTCCGTTATCGGATCTTCAACGCCGACGGTTCGGAAGTGGAGCAATGCGGCAACGGCGCGCGCTGCTTCGCCCGCTTCGTGCTGGACAAGCGCCTGACCGCCAAGCGGCAGATCCGTGTCGAGACCAAGAGCGGCATCATCGAACTGGATGTGCGCAGCGACGGCCAGATCGGCGTCAACATGGGCGCCCCGCGCCTGGTACCGGCGGACATTCCATTCGAAGCGCCGGCCCAGGCCCTGAGCTATCCATTGGAAGTCGATGGCAACACGGTGGAGCTGGCGGCAGTCTCCATGGGCAACCCCCATGCCGTGCTGCGAGTGACCGATATCAACAGTGCCCCGGTGCATGAGCTGGGGCCGAAAATCGAACATCATCCGCGCTTCCCCGCGCGGGTGAATGTCGGTTTCCTGCAAGTCATCGACCGTCACCGCGCACAATTGCGCGTCTGGGAACGCGGTGCCGGGGAAACCCAGGCCTGCGGTACCGGCGCCTGTGCCGCTGCCGTCGCTGCGATCAGCCAGGGGTGGATGGATTCGCCATTGTTGATCGACCTGCCCGGCGGGCGCCTGTCCATCGAATGGGCAGGCCCTGGCCAACCGGTGATGATGACCGGCCCGGCAGTGCGCGTATACGAAGGACAAGTTCGTCTTTGAGTGAGCCAAACCCATGACCGATCAGCCACAGGTTCCAGCCCCACAGCCCGACGAATCTCCCAGCCTTCCAGAAGTCGCGGCCGTGACCGCTTACCTGGAGGCTCATCCGGACTTCTTCGTCGAGCATGAAGAACTGCTTGCGACGATGCGCATCCCCCACCGGCGCGGCGACACCGTGTCGCTGGTGGAGCACCAGATGAAGATCCTGCGCGAGCGCAACATCGAAATGCGCCATCGTCTTTCGCACCTGATGGACGTGGCCCGGGACAACGACCGGCTCTTCGACAAGACCCGTCGACTGATCCTGGCCCTGATGGACGCCAGCACCCTCGAAGACCTGGTCATGAGCGTCGAAGACAGTCTGCGCCAGGATTTCCAGGTGCCCTTTGTCAGCCTGATCCTGTTTGGCGACAACGCCATGCCGGTGGGCCGCTGGGTGACCCACGCCGAAGCGCAAACGGCCATCGGCGGCCTGCTCACGGAAAACAAAAGCGTCAGCGGCAGCCTGCGCGAACATGAGCTGGACTTCCTGTTCGGCGAAGAACAGCGCAAGCAGATCGGCTCCACTGCCGTCGTCGCCATCGCCCACCAGGGCGTGCACGGCGTACTGGCCATCGCCAGCCGCGATCCGCAGCACTACAAGAGTTCGGTGGGCACGCTGTTCTTGAGCTACATCGCCGAAGTCACCGGCCGGGTGCTGCCAAGAGTCGCCGGTTCGCTGCGCTCGGTACGCTGATGATGGAGCGGCAACTGGACGCCTACTGCGAACACCTGCGCAGTGAGCGTCAGGTGTCGCCCCACACGTTGTCGGCCTATCGCCGCGACCTGGAAAAAGTGCTGGGCTGGTGCCAGAAGCAGAACATCGGCAGTTGGTCGGCCCTGGACATCCAGCGCTTGCGCAGCCTGATCGCCCGCCTGCATCAACAGGGGCAGTCCTCCCGCAGCCTGGCGCGACTGTTGTCGGCGGTGCGCGGCCTGTATCACTACCTCAATCGCGAAGGCCTGTGCGATCACGATCCGGCCACCGGCCTGGCACCGCCCAAGGGCGAACGCCGGCTGCCGAAGACCCTCGACACCGACCGCGCCCTGCAATTGCTTGAAGGCGCCGTCGAAGATGACTTCCTGGCCCGGCGCGACCAGGCGATTCTCGAGCTGTTCTATTCGTCCGGCCTGCGGCTTTCAGAGCTGACGGGGCTTAACCTGGATCAACTGGACCTGGCCGACGGCATGGTCCAGGTGCTCGGCAAGGGCAGCAAGACCCGCCTGCTGCCCGTCGGCCGCAAGGCCCGTGAAGCCCTGGAACTGTGGCTGCCCCTGCGGGCCCTGGCCAACCCCGCCGACGACGCGGTATTCGTCAGCCAACGCGGTCGGCGCCTCGGCCCGCGGGCGATTCAGTTGCGGGTCAAGGCCGCCGGCGAACGCGAGCTGGGGCAGAACCTGCACCCACACATGCTCAGGCACTCCTTCGCCAGCCATCTGCTGGAATCCTCCCAGGACCTGCGCGCCGTTCAAGAGCTGCTGGGCCACTCGGACATCAAGACGACACAGATCTACACCCACTTGGACTTCCAGCACCTGGCGACGGTCTATGACAGTGCCCACCCCAGGGCCAAACGCATCAAGGGCGACGAATCATGACCATCGAACTCATCACTTTCGACCTGGACGACACCCTGTGGGACACCGCCCCGGTGATCGCCAGCGCCGAAGCCATACTCCGCCAATGGCTGACCGACAACGCACCGGACCTGGGCGGGCTGCCGGTGGAGCATCTTTTTTCGATTCGCGAGCAAGTGTTGCGCGAAGAACCCAACCTCAAGCATCGCATCAGTGCGTTGCGCCGGCGGGTGCTGTTCCGCGCCTTGCAGGATGCCGGCTACGACCAGTGGCAAGCCTCTGAACTGGCGGACCAGGCTTTCGAGACGTTCCTGCACGCCCGTCATCAGCTGGAGATTTTTCCCGAGGTGCAGCCCACCCTGGAAATCCTGGCCAATCATTTCGCCCTCGGCGTGGTCACCAATGGCAACGCCGACGTGCGACGCCTGGGGCTGGCGGACTACTTCAAGTTCGCCTTGTGCGCCGAAGACATCGGCATCGCCAAGCCTGACGCCCGGTTGTTCCACGAAGCCCTGCAGCGCGGCGGCGCCACGGCACAGACCGCCGTGCACGTTGGCGATCACCCGGGCGACGACATCGCCGGCGCCCAACAGGCCGGCCTGCGCGCGGTGTGGTTCAACCCGGCAGGCAAGCCCTGGAATGCCGACCATGTACCGGATGCGGAAATTCGCAGCCTGACCGAACTGCCGGGGTTACTGGCTGGGTGGCATAGCCAACCCTGAACCCCGCTTCACAGCCGCCAAAGCCTCTGCGGGAGCGAGCCTGCTCGCGAAGGCGGCGGCACAGCCAACATCGATGCCAACAGACCCACCGCTATCGCGAGCAAGCTCGCTCCCACAGGGACAGGGCCTGGCCCGGAATAGAATCGCGCCCATGAAAAAGCCCGCAGCGACGGCGGGCTTTTTCAGCAAGCAAGAAGCCGGTACTCAGATAGGGCGGCTGCCGTACTTGTTGTCAGGCTTCTTGGGCGGATCAGCGACCACGTTGGCTTCCACTTCCTGCACCTTACCGCCCCTGGCCAGGAACTCCTCCATGGCCTTGGCGAGCGCATCACGCTCCTTGTTCTTGGCCTCTACGCTCGGCAACTCGTCGACCGACACCGCGGCCTTGGCCTTGCCCTTGGCGGTAGGTGCCGGAACATCGGCCCCATCGTCGTCGGCAACGTCTTCAGCCACCGCTTCAAGGCCTTCTTCGGTCTCGTCTTCGTCGCCTACTTCGAGGTCGTCGTTTTCCAGATCATCGTCGCTCATGTTCTACCTCATGACTTGCGAAAAGCAGATTAGTTATAGCCCAGCTTCGCCATCTGTTCGAAGGCTGCCGGAAAAAATTCAACATCCGCTGGCAATCAGCGGTTATGCCCCTTCACCGTACAAGGTGGCGAGGACTTTACGAGCACCGCCGTGATCACGGTGCTCGCCCAGATAAACACCTTGCCAGGTTCCCAATGCCAGCCGTCCCGCCGTAACCGGCAGGCTGAGCTGGCAACCGAGCACACTGGCCTTGAAGTGCGCCGGGAGGTCGTCCAAGCCTTCGTCGTTGTGCTCATAGCCGGCGGTTCCTTGTGGGATCAGCCGGTTGAAAAATCGTTCGAAGTCTCGACGTACCGCCGGATCGGCGTTCTCGTTGATGGTCAACGAGGCCGAGGTATGCTGCAGCCACAGATGCAACAGACCGACACGACACGCCTGGAGTTCAGGCAGGCCGGCCAGCAACTCGTCCGTCACCAGATGAAAGCCCCGGGGCCTTGCCCGCAGGGTTATCAGCGTCTGTTGCCACATACAGATCTCCGCACGTTCGGCGCGCATTCTAGCGCGCTCTGGGAAAAAACAAAGGCCCTAATATTCTTGCCTCGATGTAAGCCTTTGGCGGTATAAAAACCCATGTCGCATCCACAACAAAAGGCGTCGGAAAAACCGCCACACCTTGTGAGCAATGACAAATTCCAGACAAAAAAATGCCCGGCGAACCGGGCATTTTTTTTGCGTGTGCTTACAGGTTGTAGCCACGCTCGTTGTGCTGGGCCAGATCCAGGCCCACCGCTTCTTCTTCCTCGGTGACACGCAGACCCATGACGGCGTCCAGGACCTTGAGGATGATGAAGGTGACGATCGCGGTGTAGACCACGGTGAAACCCACGCCCTTGAATTGAATCCATACTTGCGCGCCGATATCGGTCACGGTGCCGAAGCCACCCAAGGCCGGTGCGGCGAACACACCGGTCAGGATCGCGCCGAGAATACCGCCGATGCCATGCACGCCAAAGGCATCCAGGGAGTCGTCATAACCGAGCTTGCGTTTGAGGGTAGTGGCGCAGAAGAAGCACACCACACCTGCCGCCAAGCCGATAACCAGGGCGCCCATCGGGCCCACGGTGCCGGCAGCCGGGGTGATTGCAACCAGGCCAGCCACCACGCCCGAGGCAATGCCCAGCGCGCTTGGCTTGCCGTGGGTGATCCACTCGGCAAACATCCAGCCCAGCGCCGCCGCAGCGGTAGCGATCTGGGTCACCAGCATCGCCATGCCGGCAGTGCCGTTGGCGGCGACAGCGGAACCGGCGTTGAAGCCGAACCAGCCGACCCACAGCATGGCCGCGCCCACCAGGGTATAACCCAGGTTATGGGGTGCCATTGGCGTGGTCGGGAAGCCTTTGCGCTTGCCCAGTACCAGGCACGCCACCAGACCGGCGATACCGGCGTTGATGTGCACCACGGTGCCGCCAGCGAAGTCCAGCACGCCCCAGTCCCACAGCAGGCCGCCGTTGCCGGACCAGACCATGTGCGCAATCGGTGCATACACCAGGGTGAACCACACGCCCATGAAGATCAGCATGGCGGAGAACTTCATCCGCTCGGCAAATGCACCGACGATCAGGGCCGGGGTAATGATGGCGAACGTCATCTGGAAGGTGATGAACACCGCTTCAGGGAACAGCGCCGCCGGGCCGGTCAGGCTGGCTGGCGTGACACCCGCCAGGAACGCTTTGCCGAAACCGCCAATGAAGGAGTTGAAGTTGACGACGCCCTGCTCCATGCCGGTGGTGTCGAACGCGATGCTGTAGCCATAGATGACCCACAGGATGCTGATCAGACCGGTAATGGCAAAGCACTGCATCATCACGGAAAGAATGTTTTTCGACCGGACCATGCCACCGTAGAACAGTGCAAGGCCTGGAATGGTCATGAACAGTACAAGAATCGTGGCCGTGAGCATCCAGGCGGTATCGCCGGAGTTCAAGACGGGGGCTGCCGCTTCTTCTGCCATGGCCAGGCCAGGCATTGCGAAGGACAACAGGGCTCCTAGCCCTGCGAATTTACGCAGAGTCATATTGTTTTCTCCTGGGGCGTTGGGTTTGGCGGCTTAGATAGCGTCGGTATCGGTTTCGCCGGTACGGATGCGGATAGCCTGTTCCAGATTGACCACAAAGATCTTCCCGTCACCGATCTTGCCGGTGTTGGCGGCCTTGGTGATTGCCTCGATCACCCGGTCCAGATCCTTGTCGTCAATGGCGACATCGATCTTCACCTTGGGCAAGAAATCGACCACGTATTCCGCGCCGCGATACAGCTCGGTGTGACCTTTCTGCCGACCAAAGCCTTTGACCTCAGTAACGGTAATGCCCTGCACGCCGATCTCGGACAACGACTCGCGCACGTCGTCCAACTTGAACGGCTTGATGATGGCAGTGACTAGCTTCATGAAACTTTCTCCCGAATTGGTGGACTTGCCCCAGGAAAACAAACCCGACTCAAGTCTAAGCGCAGTGCCTGGCTTTGTAACGCGTCGTCGGCCCAAGTTGCCCGACAGGTGCCAGTTAACCGATCCTGACGAAACTCCCCGTTCCGCCTGCTGCACTGCATTCGTCACAGCGACTGCATCAGTGCATGGGTCATCAGCCTCTAAGCAGAAACCTTGCCATCTGTGCCCAAACCCTCTGATTTCAGCCCCTTGGCCACCGGCTCGACGTGCACCGCACCACGAACCGCAGCGATACGCACAACAACAGTGCAGCGCCGCCCGGCCCCATGCGCGAAAAGCGTGCATCCCTGGCTGGCGAATTGACTATAGACACTGCGTGGTACACTGCCCGCCATCGTTTCCAGGACACCTGCACATGCTTGCGCCCAAAGACCTCCTCGACGCCCTGAGCGGCCACGCCTCCCGTATCTTGAGTGGCGACACGCCGCTGCCCAAAAGCGAAATCGAAAGCCAGTTCAAGGCCCTGCTGCAAAGCGGCTTCAGCAAGCTGGACCTGGTCAGCCGGGAAGAATTCGACAGCCAGATGGTCGTGCTGGCCCGGACCCGGGCACGCCTCGAAAGCCTGGAGGCCAAGGTCGCCGAGCTGGAAGCGCGACTGGCTCCAGCCCAGCAATAAATAAGCCGCGCGCCTGCGACATACGCCCGGGAGCCCAGGCGTATTCAACCTGAAGGGTCAGAGACGGAAACGGCCAACCAGGGTATTGAATGACAGGGCCAGGTTGGACAGCTCCTGGCTCGAAGCATTGGTCTGGTTCGCCCCGGCCGCAGTCTGGGTCGAGAGATCCTGGATATTCACCAGGTTGCGATCGACCTCGCGGGCCACATGGGCCTGTTCCTCCGACGCCGTGGCAATCACCAGGTTACGGTCATTGATCTGCGAGATGCCGTCGGCGATCTGCTCCAGCGCCTCGCCAGTGGCCCGGGCCAGGCCCTGGGTCTCGGTCACCAGCACCTGGCTCTTGCCCATCGCATCAACCGCACTGTCGGCACGGTCCTGGACCGCGTGGATCATGCTCTCGATTTCACCGGTTGACGCCTGGGTGCGGGCCGCCAGGGCGCGAACCTCATCGGCCACCACGGCAAAACCGCGGCCCTGTTCCCCGGCGCGTGCCGCCTCGATGGCCGCGTTGAGCGCCAACAGGTTGGTCTGTTCAGCGATCCCGCGGATCACATCCAGCACCTTGCCAATATCGCGCACCTGCACCGCAAGATCCCTGACCAGCCCGGTGGACGCGGTGATTTCCTGGGTTGCGGTATTGATCGCCTGCACCGCGCTACGGGCCTGATCACGCCCTTCGCTGGCTTGTGAGCTGGTCGATTGCGAAGCCTGTGAAGTGGAGACCGCGTTGCGGGCCACTTCCTCGACGGCGGAAGTCATCTCGGTCACGGCCGTGGCGGCCTGCTGGATTTCATCATTCTGTCGGATCAAGGCACGACTGCCATCATCAGTGACCGCCGTCAGCTCCTCGGCGGCGGAAGCCAATTGGTCCGAAGCGCTGGCAATCTGCTGGATGGTGGTCTTCAAACTCGTCTGCATGTCGCCCAGGGCCTTGAGCAACTGGCCGGCCTCGTCGCGACTGTTGCTGGTGATGTGCTGAGTGAGGTCGCCCTGGGCGATGCGTTGTGCGCAATCGACCGCCACGGCAATCGGTCGACTGATCAGGCGACTGATAAACATGCCCAACAGCAGCGCGGCGATAAACGCCACGACGATGCCGCTGTACAACACGGTCTTGGCCGTCAGCTCCTGCTGCGTGGCGGCCTTGGCGTCTTCGCTGATCTGTCGGTCATTGGAGTCGATCATGATGGTCAACTGATCCATCACCTTGCGATAAGCCTTCTGCAAGTCACCGAGCAACAGGGTACGACCGTTCTCCAGGTCGCCAGCCGCCATCATCGCCACGTACTGCTGCACCATGGCCTGGTAGACCGGCCAATCGCGGGCCATCTGGTCGCCGGCGATGCGCTCGTCTTCAGCCAGATTGCCTTTGCGGTAATCGGCGAAAGCCTTTTCGCTGGCCAACTGATTGGCTTTCATCGAAGCGAGGAACTCATCCTTCATGCTCTGCGGAGCATTGCCGGCGGTAGCGACATACAGCCGGTACATGTCGCGCGTCTGGCCGACCGCCTTGGTCTTGGTCTGCGACGTATTGGCGACCGAGACCAGGTTGTTGTTGAACACTCCCTGCAAACGTGTCGACAGCGCGGAAACCCCACTGACGCCAAGCATGCCCACGGCGAGCGTTATCAGGGCGCAGAGGAAAAACGAGGCGATCAATTTGGTCGATAGTTTTGCGTCGTTGAGCCAGTTCATCGGTGGATCCTCATGGGATGCTGGTCCAGCAGCCCGGTCATGTGTGCATTTCCCTGCCCCGCGTAACGCCAGGTTAAGGGCCTGTGTCCTGATTCCATCGCCGCTCGGGTCCGCCCTGCCGACACGGGCATCGTTGGCGCGGCGCTTGATGGTTTTTCGTCATGACGTCGTACAACATCACGAAAATGTTAGCCACATCCCTTTGTTTACCCTCAATCTGGATGAAGCAATTTCCTTTCTTTCTTGCCCGTTTCGTTGACGGCGATTTTGCTCAGCATTTCCTGAAATGCCCGTAATAGAGCTATCAAATAAAACAAATAGATAGTAGCTCTTAGCCATAATCGTTGCAAAATGTTACATCATGTGAAATCTTTATCGCAACGCAAGACATCGTACAACTATGCAGATTCAACGAACCGAGCCAAAGGCCGCGCGTCGAAATTCATGAGGAGTGACACATGTATCCGCAGAGGAGGGATCAGCCATTGCCCGGCGTGGGCAAGGTGAAGTCCATGATGAATATGCTCGCGGGTGGCCTGGTCCTGATGACGGTCAGCCTGGCGACCCACGGCGAGACACTCGACACCAGCGCTTCGCCCGGCAAGCGACTGGCGGTGGCCGCCGATTGCGTGGCCTGCCATAGCACCGTCGGTGGCAAGCCCTTTGCCGGCGGTTACCCACTCAGCTCGCCGATGGGCACCCTCTACTCGACCAACATCACCCCTTCCAGGAGCGCCGGCATCGGCCAGTACACTCAGGCAGACTTCGCCCGCGCCGTGCGCGACGGCGTGACGCCGGACGGCACCCACCTGTATCCGGCGATGCCCTACACCTCCTACGCCAAGATGACCGACAGCGACGTCGCCGCCCTGTACCGGTACTTCATGGATGAAGTCGCGCCGGTGGATACGCCCAGCCCCAAGACCGAACTCGACTTTCCGTTCAATGTCCGCGCCTCGATGCTCGGCTGGAACGCCTTGTTCCATAGCCAGAAACGCTTCGAGGCGGATCCGGGCAAGTCCGCCCAGGTCAATCGCGGCGACTACCTGGTCAATGCACTGGCCCATTGCGACACCTGCCATACCCCACGCAATGTCCTGATGGCGGCGGATAACGCCAAGGCGCTTTCCGGTGGTTCATTGGGGGCCTGGTACGCCCCGAACATCACCTCGGACAAGACCAGCGGGATCGGCGCCTGGTCGAGCGACGAGCTCGTTGCCTACCTGCGCAGCGGTCATGTGGAGGGCAAGGCGCAGGCTGCCGGGCCCATGGCCGAGGCGGTCGAGCACAGCCTGCAGTACCTCGGCGAGGAGGACCTCAAGGCCATCGCCGCCTACTTGCTGCAGACCCAGCCAATCGCCACCGGCGAACGCCAGGCCCGCCATACCTTCGGCCAGGCCTCGAACGACGAACTCAACCTGCGCGGCGGCAAGCCGCAGGACAATCCGGGCTGGCACATCTACAGCGGCACCTGCGCCAACTGTCACCAGGCCAACGGCGAGGGCACTCGTGAGTATCCGTCACTGTTCCACAACACCGCGACCAGCCGCCGCGACAACCTGATCGCGACCATCGTCTACGGCGTGCATCGCGAAGTCGACGGCGTGGCAATCGACATGCCGGCCTTCGGTCCCGGCGCGCTGTTCACCGATCGCCTCGACGACCAGCAGATCGCCGACGTCAGCAACTACGTCCTGTCCCGCTACGGCAACGCCGGCTTGAACGTGACTGCCACCGATGTGGCACAGGTACGCGAAGGCGGACCCAAGGCCCCCATCGCCGTGCTGGCGCGCTACAGCGTACCGGCACTGGTTGTGCTCGGCCTGCTGGTCCTCCTGGGGCTCTACAGACTCAAGGCTCGTCGCCGACCGCAGGAGGCCTGAGCAATGGACACTTCAATGATCGACACCCACATGCCCGTTTCATCCACCCCCACCGCCCAACTGTCCCGCCGCAGCCTGCTGCGCGGGTCGGTCACCCTGGGCCTGGTGGCCCTGGTCGGAGGCCTCGGCCCCTGGCAATCGGTGATGGCCGAGGGCGACCAGGACTTTATCGCCCTGTCGCAATTCCTGGTCAGCCGTCCGGTCAATCCGGTCCTGGCGGCGCGCTACTACCGCGCCCTGAGCCGGCGCGCACCGAACTTCAGCGGCAATGTCGGCGCCCTCAGGCAACTGGTCGACGGGCAGGGCTTCAAGCATGTGGATGAATACCTGGCCCAGGCCAACCCGGACCCATCGTTGAAAGCGACGGCCATCAGCATCATTTCGGCCTGGTACCTGGGCATCGTCGGCGAGCTCGCCGATGCCGAACTGATCAGTTACTCCGAGGCGCTGATGTATCGGCCGACCCACGGCATTCTCATCATTCCAACCTACGGTGGCGGCCCCGCATCCTGGGGCGCCAAGCCAGCCGACACGCAGGATTTCAAACTATGAGCAGCGTTGTTTACGACGCCGATGTGGTCGTCATCGGCTCCGGCGTGATGGGTGGCCTGATTGCCAGCGAGCTGGCCAAGGCGAATAAATCCGTGATCGTCCTCGAAGCGGGCCCACGGGTGAACCGCCGTGACATCGTCGAGACCTTCCGCAACGCGCCGGTCAAGCTCTCGCTGGCCAACGCCAAGCTGCAGGGTGCCGGCTCGCCTTACCCGAGCCTGCCTCATGCACCTTCCACCTATGGCGACTACCTGCAGCAGGTCGGCCCGGTGAAATACAACACCTCCTACCTGCGGGTGGTCGGCGGCACCACTTGGCACTTCGGTTCCTCGCTGTGGCGCATGCTGCCCAATGACTTCCGCCTCAACTCCCTCTACGGACGCGGGCGTGACTGGCCGATCAGCTATGACGAACTGGAACCCTTCTACGCCCGTGCCGAGACCGAGCTGGGCGTGTCCGGGGTCGACGGCCAGGATGAAAGTGGCCAGGGTGGCGCGGCTTATCCACCACGTTCGATTCCCTACCCGATGGAAGGCCTGAAGCCCAGCTACATGTTCAAGCGCCTCTCGAGCCTGTTGAGCAAGGGTGGCTACAACCCGATCCTCGAACCCAATGGCCGCGCCACCCGCCCCTATGGCAAACGCCCACCGTGCGCGGGCAACAACAACTGCAACCCGGTCTGCCCGATTGCCGCCAAGTACGACGGCTCGATGCATATCGACGAGGCCGAGCGCCATGGCGCCAAGGTGCTGGACAACTCCGTGGTGTACCGGATCGAGGCCGGCGACGACGGCAAGATCAGCGCGATCTGGTACATGCGCCCCGACAAGACCCAGCATCGCCTGACCGCCCGGTACTTCGTGCTGGCGGCCTATGGCATCGAATCGCCGAAGCTGTTGTTGATGTCCACGTCCGAGAAATACCCCAACGGCATCGCCAATACTTCCGATCAGGTCGGTCGCAACCTGATGGACCACACCGGCGTGAGCATGAACGTGATGACCAAGGAGGACATGTGGCCCGGCGAGGGACCGACCCAGTTGCTGGTCTACCTGAACAGCCGCGACGGCGCGTTCCGCAAGGACTACCCGAGCTACAAGATCAAGGTTCGCAACACGGTGCCCACCTCGCAGATCACCACCAACCTGATCGCCAAGGGTGTGTTGGGCTCCAAGCTCGACGAACAGATCCGCCTGCAGTCGGCGCGCTCCTTGAACTGGGCGGTGGACTTCGAAACCCTGCCGCTGCCGGAAAACCGCGTCACCCCGAGCAAGACTCGCTTCGACGCGATTGGCCTGCCGGTACCGGAGATCTACTACAGCGTTCCCGACTACTGGCACGCGGGCAAGGAAAAGGCCCTGGAAGACCTCAAGCAGTTCGCCCACCTGCTCGACGCCGACATCCTCAGCACCGACGTCAACTTCCAGAACCGCCAGCACATCATGGGCACCACCATCATGGGCGACGACCCGAAGAACTCGGTGGTCGACCGCGACTGCCGTAGCCACGACCACGCCAACCTGTTTATCGCCGGGACCAGCGTGATGCCGTCATCGTCCTGCGTGAACCCCACGTTGACTGGGGCCGCACTGAGCATTCGTATCGCCGATCAATTGCTGAGGGAGGTGTAAGGCCTGTTCAACCCCCCGCCGTCCGCTGAGAGGGAGCCAGGGTCAGTACCAGCGGCAGCTCCAGGATAAACAGCGCGCCGCGGCCTGGCCCGGCGCTCTGCGCAGTCAGATCGCCGCCCATCTCGTGCGCCGCCAGAATGCAGCTGTGCAAACCAAAGCCATGACCGTCGACACGCGTGGTGAAGCCGTGCTCGAACACCCGCGCAAGATTGTCCTGCGCGATCCCCTCGCCATTGTCCTCGACCTCGACCCGCACGCGCCCATCGTCAACGATCTTCAGGCGCAGGATGATCCGCGGCGGCCGGTTCACACCCGCGTCCAGCGCCTGCTTGGCGTTGTTGATCAGATTGACCAGGATCTGCAGCACTCGGTGCTTGTCCAGTGGCATTTGCGGGATATCGCTGAACTCCTTGATCAGCGAGATGTGGTGGCGGGCCAGGGACACATCGCAAATGCGCACGACATCCTCGACCAGCTCTCGCAGCGAGCCCGACTCCAGGACGCTGGCATTGCCGGCATAGGATTGCTGGGTGGCGACGATTTCCTTGATGTGGTCGATTCGGCGGGTCAACTGCGCCAACTCGGCGATCATGCCTTGCTGCTCGACGGCCAGCGCGTCGGCCAGCTTGTCGAGATAGTCCGGTAGCGTGCGCCCTTTCGGATCGCTGCTGATAAAGTCGCCGAGATCGTCGGGATGCTCCTTCATCAACTGGACGACCTTGGCCACCCCGGGCCCCTTGGAGGTGTGCACCTTCTCGTAGAGGACCTGGGCCGACACGTTGACGCTGTTGAGCACATTGCCCACGTTGTGCAACACATTGGTGGCGATTTCCGCCATGCCGGCCCGGCGCGCAGTGGTCACCAGTTCGGCCTGCGCCTCGCGCAACTCTTCGTTGACCTTGGCCAATTGCCGCGGGCTGGGGATCTTCAGGGCCACCGGCACCAGCCGGACCAGCAGGATGGCGGTAATCACCGAAGCTATCGCGGTGATTACCTTGACCAGCGCCGACAACCAGTAATAAGGCTGCCAAATGGTCAGGATTTCCATCACGTGGCTGGTCCCGCAGGCCAGGATAAATACGCCAAAGGCCGCCAGCATCCAGTCGAACGGCACGTCCTTGCGCTTGTGGATAAAGTACAGGAGCGTGAAGGGAATGGTGACGTAGGACAGGGCGATCAAGCCATCGGCAATGACATTGGTCCACAGCAGATCCGGCCGCCACATGTAGCAGTGCCCATGGGGCATGAAGCGCTTGTCGGTTAACAGAGCCAGCAGATCGTTCATGGCCACTTCCTCCCTGTGCCGTTGATACCGCCAAGTGCCGACTGGGCAAGTCGGAGTCTAGGCCGGTCCCGGGCATTTCGCCTGGGCGGGTGAAGGACGGCATCGGCTGAACCGTATCGCGCTAGCCGCCTCGGCTGTCACTGGCCGTCGAAACATCCTGCCAAATTTTCTCCCCTCGATTGCTGCGCCCAAGTTCTTCCCCACGACTACCCTTCAAAAGTCGCAGGACGCGGCACCCCATTCACTCAAGGAACGATTCATGTCGCTCGCCATTGTCCACAGCCGCGCCCAAGTGGGGGTCGAGGCTCCTCCCGTTACCGTTGAAGTCCACCTGGCCAATGGCTTGCCGTCGCTGACGATGGTTGGCCTGCCGGAGGCGGCGGTAAAGGAAAGCAAGGATCGGGTGCGCAGCGCGATCATCAACTCGGGGCTGAATTTTCCGGCGCGGCGCATCACCCTGAACCTGGCGCCGGCGGACCTGCCAAAAGACGGCGGCCGCTTCGACCTGGCCATCGCCTTGGGGATCCTGTCGGCCAGCGTGCAAGTGCCAACCCTGACGCTGGACGACGTGGAATGCCTTGGTGAACTGGCCCTGTCCGGCGCGGTGCGTCCGGTGCGTGGCGTACTACCCGCGGCGCTGGCGGCGCGCAAGGCCGGGCGCATGCTGGTGGTGCCACGGGCCAATGCCGAGGAAGCCTGCCTGGCCTCGGGGCTGAAGGTGATCGCCGTGGATCATCTGCTCGAAGCGGTGGCGCATTTCAACGGCCACACGCCGGTCGAGCCGTTCGTGTCCAATGGGCTGCTCTCGGCCAGCAAGCCCTACCCCGACCTGAATGAAGTACAAGGCCAGGCCGGGGCCAAGCGGGCCTTGCTGATTGCCGCCGCGGGGGCCCACAACCTGTTGTTCAGCGGACCACCGGGTACCGGCAAGACCTTGCTGGCGAGCCGTTTGCCAGGGCTGTTGCCGCCACTGGCCGAGAGCGAGGCCCTGGAGGTCGCGGCCATCCAGTCGGTGGCCAGTTGCGTGCCCTTGAGCCATTGGCCGCAACGCCCGTTTCGCCAGCCGCACCACTCGGCTTCCGGTCCGGCGCTGGTGGGTGGCGGGTCAAAACCGCAGCCAGGGGAGATTACCCTCGCCCACCATGGCGTGCTGTTTCTGGATGAGCTGCCGGAATTCGACCGCAAGGTGCTGGAGGTCTTGAGAGAACCGCTGGAGTCCGGCCACATCGTGGTTTCTCGCGCCCGGGATCGAGTGCGCTTCCCTGCCCGTTTCCAGCTGGTGGCGGCGATGAACCCCTGCCCCTGTGGCTATCTCGGCGAGCCCAGCGGCCGCTGTGCCTGTACACCGGAGATGGTGCAGCGCTACCGCAACAAACTCTCCGGCCCGTTGCTGGACCGTATCGACCTGCACCTGACCGTCGCCCGGGAAGCCACGGCATTGAACCCCAGGCTCGAAGCCGGGGACGATACGGCGACGGTCGCCGAGCGCGTAGCCGAAGCTCGGGAGCGCCAGCACCGCCGCCAGGGCTGCGCCAACGCCTTCCTCGACCTACCGGGGTTGCGCCGGCATTGCAAGTTATCCACAACCGATGAAACCTGGCTGGAAACCGCCTGCGAGCGGCTGACCCTGTCGCTGCGCGCCGCCCACCGCTTGCTCAAGGTCGCCCGGACACTGGCGGACCTGGAGCAGGCGGGGAACATTCGCCGTGAGCACCTGGCCGAAGCGTTGCAGTATCGGCCGGCCACGGCTTGAACCGCTTCACGGTTTGCTCAGGTCTACCAACGGTGTTTCCCGGACCTCGGTTTTTTGACCGTTCTGGATCGCATCGATGCGCTTGAGCGCCTTATCCACTGCGCCCTTGTCTGCCAGCAGGCTGTAGTGAATCTGGAATTGCCTGTGCTCTTTCGGCCCGATCGTGGGCACCAGGCCCAGTGGCCGCTGATACCGGCGGTTATAGGAAAAACTGGTGCCTGGTTCCAACCCGGTCACGTAGCCCTGGCCTTGGGTATCGGTGTTTTTCCACAGGGAGAATACGGGCAGCGTGCTGGTGTTGAAGCCTACCGACACACCGAGGCTGCCGGCCTTGTTGTGCAGCACGGTGAGGGTGTCGCCCTTGGCGTCGGCGTAGGGCACGACGTTATAGACGGTTTCGTCGTAATCCTTGGTCGGGGCTCGGTAGGTTTGCCAATCCGGCAAGTCGCCCTTGGCCTTGTCGTTGAACGGCGAGACCTGCTTGACCGGTGCCGCGAAACGAGCGCCCTGCTCCAGGAAAGGCGTGCTGAAATTGCTGTGGTAGAGCGCTTGGTATTCCTTCGGGTAATCGCCGTTGTTGGTCAGTGTGTCGCTGAGCGCGAACGTCACGCTGCCGGGCTCGGTGACCAGTTCGGTCTGTACCGAGAAATCGACCTTCTTGAACGCCTGCTCCTTCAACTCGCCCCGCAGGGTGATGGCGTAGGGTGGCTTTTCATCGATGTGCAAGGTGACTTTGTTGGCCGGAATATTGGCCGCGCGACCATGCAGGGTCAGCAGCTCGCCATTGTCCATGCCGGGATGGCCGACCCATTCGTAGCCACAGCGGGTCACCAATTCATTGAAACCTTCGAGCCAACCCAACCCACCGCGACCGTTGAGCTCGATGAACGCCGGATTGACCACTTCCTTGACCGGCGAATCCCAACCCATGCGCACGTTCCCGACCGACGCCTGCAGCACATTCATGCCACGGGTCGGGACGATCGAAAGCTTCAGGGTGCCGTTGTCGATATCAACGATGCTGACGCCCTCCTGCCGGCCACCGTGCAGGGTGCGCATCGTCACGGAGAAGGGTTTATCGGTTTTCACGCCGAGCTGCTGGCTGGTGATTTGCCAGGGTTGGGCGGCTTTATCGGTATCCAGCAGGACGTAATCCCACGCCATCGCCTGGGAGGCAGCGCCCAAGGCGCCAAGGGTAACGAGGAGTTTGAGCGGAGTCATGGACGCGACCTTTTATTGGAGTTGTGCGGTTTTTATAGACTTGAAGAAACGTTTCAGCAAGCTTAAAAACAGCAATTACCTTAAAAAAGCATGACTACACGATCAGCAGCGTTTGTGGGAGCGAGCTTGCTCGCGATGGCGGTGGGTCAGATTGAGATGATGTTGGCAGGACAACCCCAATCGCGAGCAAGCTCGCTCCCACAGGGAATCGAGGGTGGCCCGGATTTCGTATTCACGGGGAATCAAACTGTGGGAGCGAGCTCGCTCGCGATGGCGGTGGGTCAGATTGGGATGATGTTGGCTGGGCGGCCTCAATCGCGAGCAAGCCCGTTCCCACTGAAAATCTCTGGGAGCGGGCTTGTGACAGGAGGCTTCAGCGGAACCGATCAACCTCTTGGCGCAGGTCCTGGGCCAGTTTTTCCAGTTCCTTGGCGGTGACCGCCAGGTTCGAGACCACCTGGCGCTGTTCGCTGTTGGCCATGGCGATGCTTTGCAGGTTGCTGCTGAGCAAGGTCGCAGTGCTGCTTTGTTCCTGGGTGGCGGTGGTGATCGCCGCGAATTGCTGGCCAGCCGAACGGCTCTGCTCGTCGATTCGCGCCAGGGCCGAGGCCACATTGGCGTTGCGCGCCAGGCCTTCCTGCATCAACAGGTTGCCCTGTTCCATCGTGCTGATGGCATTGCCGGTTTCCTGCTGGATGCTGTTGATCATGCTGGAGATTTCGTCAGTGGCCTGGCGAGTGCGGGACGCCAGGCTGCGGACTTCATCGGCCACCACGGCGAAACCACGGCCCTGCTCGCCGGCGCGGGCAGCTTCGATGGCCGCGTTCAAGGCCAGCAGGTTGGTCTGCTCGGCAATCGAGGTGATGACCCCCACGATGCCGCCGATTTCCTGGGAACGCTGGCCCAGGGTATTGATGACCGTGGCCGTGCTGTTCAGCGCGCCGGCGATTTGCTCCAGGGACGACGACGCTTCATCCATCGAGGTCCGGCCAATGCGGGTTTGCTGGGCGTTTTCCTGGGCCAGGCGCTCGGTGTTGCCCATGTTGTCGGCAATGTTCAGGGAGGTCGCACTGAACTCTTCCACCGCGCCGGCCATGCTGGTGATTTCGCCGGATTGCTGCTCCATGCCCTCGTACGCCCCGCTGGACAACCCGGACAGGGCCTGGGCGCGGCTGTTGACCTCCTGGGAGGCCTTGCGGATGTGCTCGACCATGGTCGACAGGGCCTCGCTCATCTGGTTGAAGGCACGGGCCAACTGACCGATTTCGTCATGGCTCGACACATTCAGGCGCACGCTCAGGTCGCCAGCACCCAACGCTTCGGCCTGGCGCACCAGATCCCCCAGTGGCGCCAGTTTGCTACGCAACAACCACATTGCCGAACCGACCGCCAACAGCATCGCCAGCAGGCTGCCAATGGCCAGTTGAATGCCGACGCTCCAGGTCACGGCGCGGATCTCGGTTTTCGGCATGCTCGCCACCACCGCCCACGGCCCGCCCTCGAACGGTACGGCAACGCTGTAGAAATCTTCGGCGGTATCGGCCCAGAACGCGCCCTTGCCCGGCTTTTTGATCAAGCCGGTAATGGTCGTGGTAGCGTTGTCCAGCGCCTGCACGCCGGCGGGCGGCACCAGCCATTTGTTTTGTTCGTCCAGCAGCGCCAGGGAGCCGGTCTGGCCGATACGGAAGCGCTTGAGGTTTTCGAACTGTGCGTTCTGCGCGTCGGTGTAATCGAAGCCTACGTACAACACGGCAATGATCTTGCCGCTGCTGTCGCGCACAGGCGTGTACTGCGACATGTAGAAGCGCCCGAAAAGCAGCGCCCGGCCAATGTAGCTCTGCCCACTGATCACCGGGCCGTAGGCGGGGCCGGCGCGGTCGAGCACGGTGCCGATGGCCCGCGTACCGTCCTGTTTGCTGACGGAGGTACTGACTCGGATGAAATCGTCGCCGCTGCGCACGAATACCGTGGCGACCCCGGCGGTCATCGCTTTGAAGTCATCCACTTCCTTGAAGTTGTTGTTCAACACTTCGCTACCCAGGCTCAAGCCAGGGGTTTGTACGCCCGCCACCGTCACCGGCTGGTCCGGATGCACGCTCAGGCCCGCGCTGAAGCGCTTTTCGAACAGGCCGGCCAACCGCTGGGTGCTCTCGCGCAGGGTGCTGTGGAACGTATTGAGCTGGTCGGCCATCAGGCGCGCTTCGCTGGCCAGGTGCTCTTCACGGGTGGCAAGGTTGGCAGCGTCCAGCGAACGCAAGGCGAAGACGGTACTGCCGGAGATCACGATCGCCAGTATCACGGCGAGGGCAAGGCCTAGCTGTGAGGCGATCCGGGCGCGGGGTTGAGACATGACGGCTCCTGGCCGAGAGACCGGATCATTCTGATCACGTCGCACGCTCGGCATTTTATTCGGGTGAGGTGTAAGTAGACCCTTTCTGAACGAGGGTTCCATGTTCACGGATTCGGCGGCAAAGCCAAATACTTGAGCGGTTTGCACGGATTAGTGCCAAGTGGCTAGCACGCCAACTTCAACGTTTCAGCTCAGACGTTGTACATCGGGCAGTTGCATGGCCTTGACCTCGCCTTGGAGGAAGTCGCTGAGCCGGCGCAAACGTTCACCTCCCGGCCGGGTTTTCGGCCAGACCAGGTAATAGTGTTCCCCACTGGCGACAGCCGTCGGCCATGGCAGGCTCAGGCGCCCTTGGGCAACGTCCTCGGCCACCATCAACAGGTCGCCCATGGAGACCCCATAGCCACGTGCGGCCGCGATCATGCCCAGCTCCAGGGTATCGAACACCTGCCCCCCCTTGAGCGAGACCTTGTCGGACAGGCCCATGCGTTGCAGCCAGTTGCGCCAGTCCCGGCGATCCGGCGTCGGATGCAGCAGTTCAGCACTGGCCAGCCGCGCCACGTCCCAGGGCTGATCGTTCAACAGGTTCGGCGCGCCCACCGGGATCAACTCCTCGGGGAACAGCAAACTGGCCTCCCAATCCGCCGGAAAATGCCCGTTGCCCAGCAACACGGCGCAATCGAAGGGCTCGACGTTGAAGTCCACCGAATCGATGTCCATCCAGGCACTGGTCAGTTGCACCTCGTTGCCGGGCTGCAAATGCCGGAAGCGACTCAGGCGCGCCAACAACCAACGCATGGTCAGCGTCGAAGGCGCTTTCATGCGCAGGATGCCGTCTTCGCCATGCAAGGTGTGGCAGGCCCGCTCCAGCGCCATGAAACCCTCGCGCACGCCCGGCAGCAGCAACCGCGCCGCCTCGGTCAACTGCAGGTTGCGACCGCTGCGCTGGAACAGCCGGCAGGCAAAGTGATCTTCCAGCGTGCGGATGTGCCGGCTGACGGCGCTCTGGGTGATCGACAGCTCTTCCGCGGCCCGGGTGAACGAGCTGTAGCGCGCCGCGGCTTCGAATGCTCGCAACGCATAAAGAGGAGGAAGACGACGGGACATCGCAAAAGCTCCATGGCGTGGTTCTGCAAACCCTACCAGAAACCCATCCAGCATGAGTTTTAATCATGCCAGCGATCTTTTTTATCCTTTTGTGCAATCCGCCGAGAGCGTCGAGAATCGTCGCTTTACTGCCTTGTTTGAACATGGAGTGTGATGATCATGCGGCATCCGGTGCGCACCGAACTCTGGGCCATCCTGCGGCTGGCGGGGCCGTTGATTGCCTCGCAGTTGGCGCACATGCTCATGGTGCTCACCGACACCGTGATGATGGCGCGCCTGAGCCCTGAAGCCCTCGCCGGCGGCGGGCTCGGGGCGGCCACCTATTCGTTCGTGTCGATCTTCTGCATCGGCGTGATCGCCGCGGTGGGCACCCTGGTCGCGATCCGCCAGGGCGCGGGCGATCTCGAAGGCGCCACCCGGCTGACCCAGGCCGGGCTTTGGCTGGCCTGGTTGATGGCGCTGATGGCCGGGTTGCTGCTGTGGAATCTCAAGCCCGTGCTGCTGATGTTCGGCCAGACCGAAACCAACGTGTTGTCCGCCGGCCAGTTCCTGCTGGCGCTGCCGTTCGCCCTGCCCGGCTACCTGAGCTTCATGGCCCTGCGCGGCTTCACCAGCGCCATCGGCCGGGCCACGCCGGTCATGGTGATCAGCCTCGGCGGCACGGTGGCCAACTTCCTGCTCAACTACGCGCTCATCACCGGCATGTTCGGCCTGCCAAAACTCGGCTTGATGGGCATCGGCCTGGTCACGGCCATTGTCGCCAACTGCATGGCCCTGGCACTGGCCTGGCACATCCATCGGCACCCGGCCTACCGTGCCTATCCGCTGCTGGATGGGCTGTCGCGGCCCAATCGCCAATACCTCAAGGAGCTGTGGCGCCTGGGCCTGCCGATCGGTGGCACCTATGCGGTGGAAGTCGGGCTGTTCGCGTTCGCCGCGCTGTGCATGGGCACCATGGGCAGCACGCCGTTGGCGGCCCACCAGATCGCCCTGCAAATCGTCTCGGTGGCGTTCATGGTGCCGGCCGGAATGTCCTACGCCATCACCATGCGCATCGGCCAGCACTACGGCGCCGGGCAGCTGTGGAGGGCGCGCCTGGCCGGTCGGGTCGGCATTGGTTTTGGCGCGGCCGCGATGCTGGCGTTCGCCATGGTGTTCTGGTTGTTGCCCCATCCATTGGTCGGCTTGTTCCTGGACCACGATGACCCGGCGTTCCACGACGTGATCAACCTGGCCGTAAGCCTGTTGGCGGTGGCGGCGTGGTTCGAGCTGTTCGACGGCACGCAAACCATCGCCATGGGCTGCATTCGCGGGCTCAAGGACGCCAAGACCACCTTCCTGGTGGGCCTGGGGTGCTATTGGCTGATCGGCGCACCGTCGGCGTGGTGGATGGCGTTCCACCTGAACTGGGGACCGACCGGTGTCTGGTGGGGCCTGGCCCTGGGGCTGGCCTGCGCGGCCGTGAGCCTGACGGCAGCGTTTGAATGGAAGATGAAGCGGATGATTCGCAGTGAGGCTGGGCAGCCCGGTTTCGAAGCCATTCAGGCCAAGTGAAATCCATCCCTTTGCGGGAGCGAGCTGGCTCGCGATAGCGGTGTGTCAGTCAAAATCGATGTGACAGACCTATTGCTATCGCGAGCAAGCTCGCTCCTACAAGGGTTTGCGTCAGACCACGACGTCGTGTGTGGACTGCTGATCACCCTCGAACGTCAAGTACTCAACCAGTTCCGGCAACGGCAACGGTTTGCTGATCAGGAAGCCCTGCACCTGGTCGCAACCGAAACCGCGTAGCAGGTCCAGTTGTTCCTGGGTTTCCACACCTTCGGCCACCACCTCCAGGTTGAGGTTGTGGGCCAGGTTGATCATGGCGTGCACCAGTTTGCGGTTCTCTTCGCGCTGCTCCATGCCGCCGACGAAGCTCTTGTCGATCTTGAGCAAGGCGATCGGCAGGCTGTTGAGGTGCACGAACGAGGAGAACCCGGTGCCGAAGTCGTCCAGGGAGAAGCGCACCCCCAGGCGGCCCAGGGCATCCATGGTCTGCTTGACCAGTTCGCTGCGGCGCATGACGGCGGTTTCGGTGAGTTCGAACTCCAGCCATTGCGCCTCGACACCCCGCTCGGCAATCAGCCGGCTCAAGGTCGGCAGCAACTGGCTGTCCTGGAACTGCCGGAACGACAGGTTGACCGCCATGTGCAACGGTGCCAGCCCCCGTTCGCGCAGGACCTGCATGTCCCGCAGCGCCCGGGAAATCACCCAGTAGCCCAACGGCACGATCAGGCCGCTCTGTTCGGCCAGTGGCACGAACTCACTCGGTGGCAGCAAGCCGCGTTCGCCATGACGCCAGCGCACCAGGGCTTCGAGGCCGACGATGTGGCCGCCATCGAGGTCCAGCCGCGGCTGGTAATGCAACTCCAGCTCGTCACGGCGCAGTGCCCGGCGCAGTTCGCTTTCCAGGTCGGCAAGGCTGCGGGCATTGCGATTGATGCGCTCGTTGAAGATATGAAAGGTGCAGCCCTGGGTGCTCTTGGCCTGCTGCATGGCGATGTGGGCATGCCACATCAGCGGATCGGCACCGGCCTGGGCGCGAGCATGGGCGACGCCCAGGCTGCAACCGATCAGCAGGCTTTCGCCGTCCACCCAATAGGGTTCGGCCAGGGCTTCGGTAATACGCTCGGCCATCCACTCGGCCCGTTGCGGTGCGCGGCGGGTGTCGATCAGCAACGCAAATTCATCACTGCCCAGCCGCGCCAATTGATCGCCGGCTTCGAGCGAACCCTTGAGCCGCGCCACCACTTGCAGGATCAAGCGGTCGCCGGCCTGGTGACCGAGGGCGTCGTTGGCGTGGCGAAAGTTGTCCAGGTCCAGGTGACCGAGGGCCAAGCCTCGGCCGTCGTTTTCCGCCAGGCGCGCCGCCAGCAATGTCTGGAAACCCTGGCGGTTGGCGATGCCTGTCAATGGATCCTGCTCGGCGAGGCGCTGCAGGGTGTTTTCCAGCACGCCACGCTCGCGCACATGGCGCAGGCAACGACGCAGGGTCGCGCTGTCGAGGACGTCACGCACCAACCAGTCGCTGGCACCATCGGGGGCAACCGCCGGCTCGTGCTCGAGCAGCAGGATGGTCGGCAGGCTGCAACGGCCCGGTGCCGGTTGCAACGCCGCAACGGTCAGCAACACCGCGTTGCGATTGTCTTCGAACAGGCTGCTGACGGACTCCCAGCTCGGGGCGCTGATCAACACGACCGAGGGCCCCAAGGGCACCAGGCACTCGCGCAGTATCGCTGACCACTCTGGCTCTTGGGCCAATAACAGCAAACGCAAGGGTTCGACAGGCGTTGACAAGCTGACTCCCTAGACTCTGCAAGGTGGTAGGCGCCGGGCATTATGACCTGCCGATGGGCAATGACCAATGCCAACGGTTCTCAAACACGCGCTTTCGGTGGTTTTTCCCGCTCGAAATGCTGCGCGGGACCCAATTGGTTCCCCATCCTGCGTGAAAGTGGCAGAAGCGGCAAATGACAATCCTGCGTGCGTCACAAGTCGGACAGAGCAGCACAATTCTCAGAGCCTGTTAAAATGCCGGCCCATTTCGCAAACGACTCCCTGACTCTGTCATGTCCCGACTCAATCCCCGGCAGCAAGAAGCCGTGAACTATGTCGGCGGCCCTCTTTTGGTGCTCGCCGGTGCAGGCTCCGGCAAGACCAGCGTAATCACCCGCAAGATCGCGCACCTGATCCAGAACTGCGGCATCCGTGCCCAATACATCGTCGCCATGACGTTCACCAACAAGGCCGCCCGAGAAATGAAAGAGCGGGTCGGCGGCCTGTTGCGCGCCGGCGAAGGCCGCGGCCTGACGGTCTGTACCTTTCACAACCTGGGCCTGAACATCATCCGCAAGGAGCACGCGCGGCTGGGCTACAAACCGGGCTTCTCGATTTTCGACGAGACCGACGTCAAGGCCCTGATGACCGACATCATGCAAAAGGAATACTCGGGCGACGACGGCGTGGACGAGATCAAGAACATGATCGGTTCCTGGAAAAACGACCTGATCCTGCCCGCCGAAGCCCTGGAGAACGCCCGCAACCCCAAGGAACAGACTGCCGCCATCGTCTACACCCACTATCAGCGCACCCTCAAGGCGTTCAATGCGGTGGACTTCGACGACCTGATCCTGTTGCCGGTCAAGCTGTTCCAGGACCACGCCGACATTCTCGAGAAATGGCAGAACAAGGTCCGCTACCTGCTGGTGGACGAATACCAGGACACCAACGCCAGCCAGTATTTGCTGGTGAAGCTGCTGATCGGCAAACGCAACCAGTTCACCGTGGTGGGCGACGATGACCAGTCGATCTATGCCTGGCGCGGCGCGCGGCCGGAAAACCTGATGCTGCTCAAGGACGACTACCCGTCGCTCAAAGTGGTGATGCTGGAGCAGAACTACCGCTCCACCAGCCGCATCCTGCGCTGCGCCAACGTGCTGATTTCCAACAACCCCCACGAGTTCGAAAAACAACTGTGGAGCGAGATGGGCCACGGCGACGAGATCCGCGTGATCCGTTGCCGCAATGAAGACGCCGAAGCCGAGCGCGTGGCCATGGAAATCCTCAGCCTGCACCTGCGCACCGACCGGCCGTACAGCGACTTTGCGATCCTGTACCGCGGCAACTACCAGGCCAAGCTGATCGAGCTGAAACTGCAGCATCACCAGATCCCCTATCGCCTGTCGGGGGGCAACAGCTTCTTCGGACGCCAGGAAGTGAAGGACCTGATGGCCTACTTCCGCCTGATCGTGAACCCGGACGACGACAACGCCTTCCTGCGGGTGATCAACGTGCCGCGCCGGGAAATCGGCTCGACCACCCTGGAAAAACTCGGCAACTACGCCACCGAACGCAAGATCTCGATGTACGCCGCCACCGATGAAATCGGCCTGGGCGAACATCTGGACAGCCGCTTCACCGATCGCCTGGCGCGCTTCAAGCGTTTCATGGACAAGGTCCGCGAACAGTGCGCCGGCGAAGACCCGATCGCGGCGCTGCGCAGCATGGTCATGGACATCGATTACGAGAACTGGCTGCGCACCAACAGCTCCAGCGACAAGGCCGCCGATTACCGCATGGGCAATGTCTGGTTCCTGATCGAGGCGTTGAAGAACACCCTGGAAAAGGACGAAGACGGCGACATGACCGTCGAGGACGCCATCGGCAGACTCGTGCTGCGGGACATGCTCGAACGCCAGCAGGAAGAGGAAGAAGGCGCCGAAGGCGTGCAGATGATGACGCTGCACGCTTCCAAGGGCCTGGAATTTCCCTACGTGTTCATCATGGGCATGGAAGAAGAAATCCTGCCGCACCGCTCCAGCATCGAGGCCGACACCATCGAGGAAGAACGGCGCCTGGCCTATGTCGGCATTACCCGGGCACGCCAGACGCTGGCCTTCACCTTCGCCGCCAAGCGCAAGCAGTACGGCGAAGTGATCGACTGCGCCCCCAGCCGCTTTCTCGATGAGCTGCCGCCGGACGACCTGGCCTGGGAAGGCAACGACGACACGCCGACGGAAGTCAAAGTCGTTCGCGGCAACAGTGCCCTGGCGGATATACGCGCGATGCTAAAGCGCTAGAATCGACTACTTTTTTTCAACGACTTCAGGCGCTGAAGGCGTCATCAGAGGAGGCTTCATGGAAGCCCTGCACCAGAAAATTCGTGAACAAGGCATCGTGCTTTCCGATCAGGTCCTGAAAGTCGACGCTTTCCTGAACCACCAGATCGACCCGCAATTGATGAAGCTGATCGGCGACGAATTCGCCGCGCTGTTCAAGGATTCGGGCATCACCAAGATCGTCACCATCGAAGCCTCGGGCATCGCCCCGGCGATCATGACCGGGCTGAACCTTGGCGTACCGGTGATCTTCGCCCGCAAGCAACAATCCCTGACCCTGACGGAGAACCTGCTGTCGGCCACCGTGTATTCGTTTACCAAGAAAACCGAAAGCACCGTCGCCATCAGCCCACGTCACCTGACCAGCAGCGATCGGGTGCTGATCATCGATGACTTCCTGGCCAACGGCAAAGCCTCCCAGGCGCTGATTTCCATCATCAAGCAGGCCGGCGCCACCGTCGCCGGGCTGGGGATCGTGATCGAGAAGTCGTTCCAGGGCGGCCGCGCGGAACTGGATGCCCAGGGCTACCGCGTCGAGTCGTTGGCCCGGGTGCAATCGCTGGCGGGCGGGGTCGTGACCTTCATCGACTGACCCAGTGCCCCCTGTGGGAGCTTGCTCGCGATAGCGGCGTACCTGTTACATAAAATGGGTCTGACAGACCGCCATCGCGAGCAAGCTCGCTCCCGCAGGGGTTTCAGGTTGATTGTTGCGCAGTAGCCTTGAGACCGGCCAGCAACAACCGCTGGAACAGCTCCTCCTTCAGCCCTTCAGGACTGGTCAGCTGCATCCGCTCCAGATGCCCGGCAAACTCCCAGGGCTCCGGCGCATCCAGCGCGGCTTTGCCCAACTCCAGGATCTCGGTGAGCTTGAATTTGCTCTTGAGCCAGTTCAGCGCCCGCAACAGGTCCCGCTCGACCCCATCGAAATCACAGCCCAGCGGGTATTCGGGAAACAGATTCGGATGCCGAGCCTGGATCGCCTGCAACCGCTCCGACGTGTTGTCGGCGAACCGTGGATCGAGGCGGAAATCCTTCGGCAACTTGCCGGCCTTTTGCGCCTGCTCGATCAGCCCGGGCTGGAAGCGTGAGTCGCTGATGTTCAGCAACGCCTCGATCACCGCGGCGTCGGTCTTGCCACGCAGGTCGGCGATGCCGTATTCGGTCACCACGATGTCGCGCAGGTGCCGGGGGATCGTGCAATGGCCGTACTCCCAGACGATGTTCGAGCTGATCTCGCCCCCGGCCTCGCGCCAACTGCGCAGCAGCAGGATCGAGCGTCCGCCCTCCAGCGCATGGCCCTGGGCAACGAAGTTGTATTGCCCGCCCACGCCGCTGAGCACCCGCCCGTCCTCCAACTGATCGGCCACCCCGGCCCCCATCAGGGTCATGGTGAAGACGGTATTGATGAAACGGGCATCGAGGCGCTGCAGGCGCTTGAGCGGTTCCTGGCCGTAGAGCTCGTTGATGTAACTGATGCGCGTCATGTTGAATTCGAGAAGACGGCTCTGCGGCAACTCACGCAGGCGCTCGTAAAAACTGCGCGGGCCGAGGAAGAAGCCGCCGTGTATGCAGATACCGTCGGGTTGTGCCGCCTCGTCGAGGGTCCCGGCGTTGGCTTGCGCCTGGGTCGGCTCGTCGGGGTAGACCTTGCGCCGGATGATCCCGGCCTCGGCCAGCACCAGCAAACCGTTGACGAACATTTCACTGCAACCGTACAGCCCTTTGGCAAACGGCTCGACCCCACCCTCTCGCTCGATCAGTTGCGCCCACTGGCTAAGGTTCAGGTCCGCCAGCAACGCCTGGTAACCGGCGTTATCGGCCTGACGCGCCAGCAGCGCCGCCGTCAACGCGTCGCCCATGGCGCCGATGCCGATCTGCAGCGTCCCGCCGTCGCGCACCAGGGTACTGGCATGTATACCAATCAGATGATCCTGGAAACCCACCGGCATGTTCGGCGTGGAAAACAGCGTGTGACTGTCCTTTTCGTCGACCAACAGGTCAAAAGCGTCGATGCCGACCTCCGCGTCGCCCGGCATGTAGGGCAAATCGTCGTGCACCTGGCCGACCAGGAGAATGGTCTCGCCGGCCGCCCGGCGCTTGGCGATCATCGGCAGCAGGTCGAGGGTGATGTCCGGGTTGCAGCTCAGGCTCAGGCGATCCGGGTGTTCCGGGGCGCTCGCCACCAGTTGCGCCACCAGGTTCAAGCCGGCGGCGTTGATGTCCCGGGCGGCGTGGCTGTAGTTGCTGCTGACGTAGCTCTGCTGGGCCGATGTACTGTGCAGCAGGCTGCCGGGCTGCATGAAGAACTGCTGGACGCGGATGTTGGCCGGCAGGCTGTCCTGGTGCAGATCGACCAGGTAATCCAACTCGGGATAGTCGCCAAAGACCCGTTCGACAAAGGGTTCGAGGAAGCGCTTCTGCAAACCATCGCCCAGGTTTGGCCGGCCCAGGCTCAGGGCGGTGTAGATCGTCAGCTGTCGCTCGGGCAGCTGTGCGATGCGCCGGTACAACGCGTTGGCGAACAGGTTGGGCTTGCCCAGCCCCAGGGGCATGCCGAGGTGAATATGCGCGGGCAGGCGCTCGAGCACGTCATCCACCGCCTGTTCGATTGAACACAACTGCACCATCGGACCCTCCGGGACATTCCATGAATGTGGGTTGGACCGAGCTTGCCGGGTCTTGGTTGCGATGAACAGTCCCATGAGGGGAAATTCTATCTGTAATCAGCTACTTGGAAGGGAGCATATAAAGCCCAAAACAATTGAATATTTCCAGCATTCAAAAAAATCCTACGCAACATCCTACAAACACCCAAGAAGCAAAGAATATTCTCACCTACAGATTGAGCACGCACTACTTAAACTCTTCAAAATTCACTCAATGTTATCGGCAGCCTCCGATTGATACTCATTGGAGGAGGATTAATATTTATTACTGAAAACATCAAAAAAAATCCAATAGTAAAAAACCGACCACTCATATCACCTTCAATCAATACAAAAGGAACACAAACATGAATACCTCCTGACATTCAACCTTTCACAACCGGCAAAGTCGCCCTCTGCACTTGACTCAGCTAATTACTTTAGAGGTATCCATATGCAAATTGATCTAAAAGCCATACAGAGCGCGAGGAAAATATTGCTCACTGACAGCACCCCGATTTTATCACTAGCTATTCAGGCTTATAGCAACCTAACTGCCGCATCAAGTGGGACACGGCCTTGCACAAGCTGCTGCTCCCAATGTTGGCACCAATGCTGCTGGGCTACTCACAGTTAATTGAAAATGGTGGCCGATGTCTTATCGGCCACCTATATCTACATCTACGGGACGCATCATGATAATACCTTTAGATTTCCTAACCAATTCCGCCTTAGCAAAATCAGTAGACATCAGTACCGACTGCCCCGTATGGCCGTATCTCGCATACTACACATATAAAAGTAAGCAAGCGTTCAATGAATTGCGTGAACTGTCAGACAACGACCAATCAGTCATCATTAATGGTTTTCTTCACAATTTGACCGCTCGAGTCACGGCGACAGCTAACAATGTTCTTTTCGCCGAACGAAGCATTTTGGAGAAAACAGCCCCCACAGCAAGAGTCACTGTAAAAGAGCATTATAAAATCCTCAGGAACACCACGAGTTATCTGCACGACATATTAACCGCCTATCCAGAACTGGACAGACTGCTAGAAACAATTTCCCATAATTTTTTTGAGCAAAGCTTGCGCCTGGCAAAACATCTCATATGTGACAAAAACGCCTTGAGTAAGATAGCTAATATTAATAGCTTTAATTCTCTGAAAAAATGTGAAGTTTCGGAAGGCGAAACTCATAACGGCTCCGCGACGGTGTGCATATTGACCTTCTGTAACGGGGAACGAATAGTCTATAAACCAAGGAATTTAGAGCTTGAGTCTTCGATGTCAGCGTTGCTGCGAAATTTATCGGATAATGCTGGCGGTGATTATAGCGAATGGACAATTCCTAATTATATAATCGGCTCAGATCATGGATGGACACAATATGTACCGCAGCTGCCCGCCCAATCTCAGTTGCAGGTAGCACAATTTTATAAACGATCAGGTTTCTTACTCGGATTCTGCACCGCCTTTACAGCTTCAGATATTACATCCGACAATCTCATCGCCCATGCGAGCAGTCCGATCCCTATCGATTTGGAGACAATTTTTTATAATGTTCTTAATATCGATAGTATTCCCAAGGAGATACGTTGGAATGCTACTCAGACCAGTATATTACCGAACTGGACTTGGAAGGGCACCGACGGGATAGGGGTGGATTTAAGTGCATTAGGTGGCTTAAACGAACAATATGTCAGTTTAAATCTATACCAGCATATAGAGGATAAACATGGCAACGATAGCTTTGGCATGGACGGAGTGAAAATTCTACCTGGAAAAAACGTTCTATACTTTAAGGGGCGAGTTGTAAAGCCTTGGGAGTACTATAAAGAAATAACCGAAGGATTCCATTGCGTCTTCCAGCTGATCGAGAAGAGAAAAGAATCGCTCATTAGCTCTATCAGCCGGCTCTCTGGTCTGCCCTGTAGATACGTACCCAGAGCAACAGCTACTTATCATTATGCCATTCAATGCTCACTTCACGCTTCTCTGATGAGTTCCAGCGAAAACCGAAGAGCTTTTCTAAAAAAAATCCTTGATAACGAGACCGCTCCCGCTATTGGTTTTTTGGAGGCAGAGATCCAAGCATGTATGAACTTAGATATCCCATATGCTAAAAGCCAAGTGGGGCAACTTGAATTTTTCGAACCTTGCTACCTAGGAAAGGGGCATTTGGATTCCCTCGAATACGTGGACGGATTAACCAATAGCGTTGATTACTTGAGAAATCTGTCAACGTGTCGAACAGCTTTCGAAACAAGCTTAATAAAGAACACATTGATTGCCATGCAGAATATGTATGAGCACGACAAGCGCTTGACCGACCATGAATTTCGTCAGCATGATTGCCTGGATAATATAGCTAACCAAAGCTTAGACTCGATACTACACGCCGTCCGACTAGCACAAAATCGAAACGTCGAGTTTATTAACACCCAGATCATCGATGAGTTATCGACAAATGGTTTATGGCTAGGGTTCCATGCGTCTCCTGGCGGATATGTAGAATACTCCGAATTAGGCGACGACTATTACTATGGTTTATCGGGTATCCTTTATGGATGCATATTGGCTGGTCAGTGGGTGGCCATTTCAAAAGATGCTACACACGATTTATTAAATCATGTATATACCAGAGTCCACACAAAACTGACTAACCCAGGCAGTCACTTGGGCGGTCTTCATTTCGGTTTGTCGTCCACCATCCTCCCCTTATACATAAGCCTGAAATTTTATAAAGACAACAGAAGCGATGTTTTGTTATCTATGTACAAAAGCTATTTGAATGACGTCATTACTGACAGTTGGTGGCAGAAATATTTCTGGGGAAACGACCTGCTTTCTGGATCATTTGGAACGCTAACAGTTATTACCAGACTTTATGAACTGACAAATGATTCGGAGTTTTCGTCATTAGGAAAAACTCTTTATAGCAAAATCGAAACCGAATTAAGCATAGTAAACGGACGAAACACGGTGACATTTGGAAAGTCGATAACCACTCGTGACGATGGATTACTCAGCGGCATTTCTCACGGCGTTATGGGCTGCGCATATGCCATTTTCTATTTCTATAACACCATCATGCAAAGCGAATCAATTCACTCAGTATTTTTGGACTTATTGAACTGGGAACTATCTGAGTTTGATTCTGACATCGACAATTGGAAGGACTATAGAAGAAGATCTGCCGACTCATCTCCAGGAGAATTTTCATGGAGCCATGGCTTACCCGGAAACTATCTGGCACTTCGTTACTTTGCATCTAAAGATATTCATGAGGCAATCACATTTCTAGACAAAAATCCACCAAACAAACTATTCACTTTTGATAGCTTATTGAAAAGAAAACGTCCCGTAAACGACTCGCTTTGCCACGGCGCGTACGGATTGCTAAATTTGATTAAGGAACTAAACCCTGAAGCCTTATCGGACTATCGAACGTATATTTGGGCCAACGTACTAAACTTGGCCGAATATGACACACGAGAGTTGAGAACAAGATCGGCGGATCCGTTAGGTTTATGGGTGGGAAAGGTTGGCTCGTTGCTAGGATCAATAGGATTGCTTAACCAGAAATTTAAATTCCCATTTCTCGCCCACGAAATGAAACTCATATGACAATGTTTTTGAATCTGCGAGTCATTTTAATTGGGATAGCCGGTGCTTTAATTGGCATCGCGCCCCCCTACCTCATAGGTCAAGCAATTAACTTTTATACCAAGCATGGAGAAATAGATACATTGATCATTTCTGTCGCCTGTGTACTAATTATCGCCACTCCCTGCGGGAGGCTGGCTTCACACCTATATATCCAAAAGCTTTCTACAGCCACCCGAAAAAGCTTAAAAACCAGACTAACCGAAAAAATCATCCTCAAAACTACCCTTGAAAACCATGGCGAAGCAATCGACTTAATAGATGGCGACGTAGAAGGCAGCATTTATCTATATCACAATATTTACTTAGACATCGCATCAAGCCTTAGCGCTCTACTTCTCGCTCTATTCATAGTGTTTCATTACAACCCATCATTAACTATCGCACCATTATCGGCAATCCTGTACATCGCCACATTCAAAATACTTACACGAAGAGCCTACTTAAGCTCATATAAAAAGTATGTTGAGACAAACACTCAACTGATTTCTAACATCAGCAACCTCAGAAATTCCTCTTCACTGTCAGACCTTGAACTTATTAAAGAAAACAACCGCCAGATCAAGCTTTTATCATTAATTTCCAGGGCAAAAATAGCCTTGCTCGAACTCGTCTCCAACCTTTCTTACTTAATAGGTATAATTTTATTATTCTATATTGGCTCCAATTCCATCGCGAACGATACATTATCTATCGGAGATTTTGTCTCCGCTGCTGTATATCTAGAACGAGTGCTCGTACCAACAGGCGCACTCGTAAGTATATATTATGCAACCGGTGAAGCACGCTATCGCCGGATGAGAATTGATCGGTGCCTTTCAGGAGCAACAGATGGGTAATGTGCTAAAGACGAATTCTTTAATTCTAATGCTGGTCAGCCTATGCCTTGTGTTATCAGCAAGCTGTCAATTGCTCATCCCATATATTATTTCTGAGGGAATAACAAAGATCACGGATACAGCTTATATTCTGGAATCACTAAAGAAACTGGCCTCTGCCTTTATTGCAAGAGCTATTTTGCAAGGTGCTGCTGATAGTTTGAATGCCTATGCCGAGACGAGTCTACGTATGAGCCTCATAGAACATATTTACAACCACCGTAGCTCTACGACACATAGCGCATTTATTACCCGCATCACGGAAGATACGGCGCGCATAGCAGCGGCAATTTCAAGCGCACTTTATCTGTTCGGCTCCGGCTTACTGGTTGTAACGACATCCTACTTACTTATAATAGAAACACCTTATTTTCTAATACCTTTACTGCTCATTTGGTCGCTGGCTGCACTGCAGCTGAAGAAATCGTCCCTTATTATTGCCAAGCTTTATCAAGCTGAAATATTGAAGGAGGAACAATACAAGCTTTCTTTCTTGACACTCATTAATTCAGCCAACATCGCTCGGTATCGCGACAACTATAGAAAACACTGTCAGCGGCTTAACAAGGCGGCGGGCGCCCGCCATGAGCATCAGAAATTAAATTTGATACTTTGCTCCATACCAGAAATTCTAATTGCGATCGCTACTGTATTCATTGTGATTTTTATTGCCTCGGCAACTCCGGAACTACTGGGATCAAAGTATATTTATTTACTGGGATACATTGGTTTATTCGCAATGGCAAGTCGCCAATCACTTGAGACCGCTCTTTCTCTGGTCGGAATCAATGAATCAGTAAAAAGGATATTCGAGGGCGCTCAACATGAATAATTTCTATTTGCGAGAAGTTCGATTAAAACCGGCGGCGAGCATTCCTCCTTGTTTGCGCAACCTGTTTCCAATAAACTTTACGCGACCTATCACCGTCATCATCGGGGAAAATGGATGTGGTAAATCTACTTTACTTGAAGGTATTGCGGTCAAGCTCGGCTGTAACCCTGAGGGTGGGGGGAAGAATTTTATATTTAAGACGGAAGACACGCACTCTGACCTTCATCGGGAACTGATACTATCAAAAGGACATATCAAGGAAAAAGATCTATTTTTTTATCGAGCAGAAACCTTCTATAACCTGAACACGGAAATTCGGCGCCTGGATGAAGAAAATAGCTTTTCACCGGAGATAAAGACCTATTATGGCGGCCGTGACTTACATACCATTTCCCACGGGGAAGCCATGGAGAAACTATTCCAGCTAAGATTTAATGATAAAGGACTTTATATTCTTGATGAGCCTGAAGCTTCCTTGTCGCCGCAGCGGCAATTAGCATTCATTTTACGAATTTTTGAACTTGCCAGCGAAGGCGCTCAATTTATAATTGCGACACACTCCCCCATAATAATGTCCATGCCAGGGTGCGAGTTACTTCAGATTAACGATGGGACTTTAGAAAAAATCGAGCCTGCCGAAACAGAGGCCTATAGCATCTACAAGGCTGTCTTGAACTCTTCAGGTGAGTATTTGAAAAAGCTGGTTCTTGATAAGCATCATGTCTAAGTGCTGATCAACCATCACCTCGAAATCAATGGTTGAGGTAGCCTTACGGCTCACCTCAACGATCTGTTTGATTTACAGGCCAGACATCTCTTTGATAGCGCCCTTGAGGTCGTCATCCGAGCAATCGGCGCAGGTGCCTTTAGGCGGCATGGAGTTGATGCCGGTAATGGCCTTGGCCAGGATGCCGTCGAGACCGCCCTGGTGATCGGCGCGTTCTTTCCAGGCGGCCTTGTCACCGATTTTCGGCGCGCCCAGCAGGCCCGTGCCGTGGCATGCGTTGCAATGCTTTGCAATCACATCAGCCGGTTTCTTGGCACCGCCAGCGCCGCCAGCGGCAGTGGCAACTTCCATACCCTTGCATTCCTTGCCCTGGACGCAGACCTGGCCGACGGGTTCAAGGCGCTTGGCGATTTCGTCGTTCGGCGCAGCTTGAGCGGTCGCAGCCCATAGGGCCAATACGGTTGCTGGTGCAGCCAGCATTTTCATAATTAGGTTCACGCGTACACCCTCAATGGTGGCTAGTCACGCCTGCGGCCACGGTTTGCAGGCGGGCGCAAGTATAGCGGTAAGCCTGTCACTCTGAAACAACCCCAAAGTCGCAAGGGTCTTGTTTGTCATGACAGCCCAACAGGTGGGCGCCTTTGCCACGGGGGCCTGGCGCCTCTTGGTCTAGAAATTGGCCGGCGTGGCTGCGCTGATCAGTCGCGCCGGCACGTCGAACGGATTACGGAAACGGTGGGGCTTGGTGCTTTCGAAATAGTAGCTGTCGCCCGCCTCGAGCACGAAGGTTTCGAGGCCTACCACCAGTTCCAGCCGCCCTTCCACCAGAATCCCTGTCTCCTCGCCCTCATGGGTGAGCATCTCTTCACCGGTATCGGCACCCGGCGGATAGATCTCGTTGAGGAAGGCAATCGCCCGGCTCGGGTGTGCCCGACCCACCAGCTTCATGGTCACGGCACCATCGGAGATGTCGATCAGTTCGTTGGCTTTGTAGACGATCTGAGTCGGTTTTTCCTGAAGGATCTCCTCGGAGAAAAACTCGACCATGGACATGGGAATCCCGCCAAGGACCTTACGCAACGAGCTGATCGAGGGGCTGACGCTGTTCTTCTCGATCATCGAAATAGTGCTGTTGGTGACGCCCGCGCGCTTGGCGAGTTCACGCTGGGAAAGGCCTTTGAGTTTACGAATGGATTGCAGTCGTTCACCGACGTCCAATGCTGGAGCCTCCAGGGAATCAGGTTGTGAGGAAAGTGAGCGTTATCATGGCGACAGCGTTCAGTATTTACAACACTTTGACCCGAATCCTGTGCGGTGAAGCGACTTTCGGTAGGTGGCGCTTCGTCTCAGCCCCCGGAATAGAGCCGTGGCACCCGCCGCAGGTTGCAGAAAATCTGGTAAGGAATCGTGTCGGCGGCCTTGGCGACGTCGCTGGCGAGGATGTTCTTGCCCCACAACTCCACGGTCGAGCCGAGTCCGGCCTGGGGGACATGGGTCAAGTCGACACACAGCATGTCCATCGACACCCGCCCGACCAGCTGGCTGCGCTGCCCATCCACCCGCACCGGGGTGCCGTTCGGCGCCTGGCGCGGGTAGCCGTCGGCATAGCCCATGGCGACCACCCCGACCCGGGTCGGTTGCGTGGTCACGAAGCGAGCACCGTAGCCCACCGGCTCACCGGCGGGCAATTCACGCACACAGATGATCTTCGATTCCAGGGTCATCACCGGTTGCAGGCGCGAGGCGACCGTGTTGGGTTCGTCGAAGGGGGTCGCGCCGTAGAGCATGATGCCCGGCCGCACCCAGTCGCTCGGCATCTTTGGCCAGCCCAGCACCGCTGGGGAGTTGCGCAGGCTGACCTCTGCCACCAGCCCCTGACGGGCCGCCTCGAACACGGCCAGTTGCTCGGTGCTGCTGGAGTCGTGCAGTTCATCGGCGCGGGCGAAGTGGCTCATCAGGACAATCTTCGCCACTTTGCCGCTGGCCAGCAGGCGACGGTAGGCCGCCTGGTAATCCGCCGGATGCAGGCCGACCCTGTGCATGCCGGAATCGAGCTTGAGCCAGACCGTGATCGGCTGGCTCAGTGCGGCTTTTTCAATCGCTTCGAGCTGCCATAACGAATGCACCACGCACCAGAAGTCGTGCTCGACGATCAAGGGCAGCTCATCGGCTTCGAAAAAACCCTCCAACAGCAGGATCGGCCCACGGATCCCACCGGCCCGCAGCTCCAGGGCTTCTTCGATGCAGGCCACGGCGAACCCGTCCGTCGTGTCCTGTAGCGCCTCGGCGCACCGCACGGCGCCGTGCCCGTAGGCGTCGGCCTTGATCACTGCAAGGGCCTTGGCCCCCGTGACCTCACGGGCCAATTGGTAGTTGTGACGCAGGGCTTGGAGATCGATCAGGGCACGGGCAGGACGCATGGCGGCAGGCTTCTAGGCGGTCATGAAGAAAAAACCGGCGCGGGCTGGCAGGGTGGTCCACCCACAGCGCCGGGAGAGGAATCGTTTGGGCCGGTATTAAGGCAGCGCAGCCACGACGGACAGCTCCACCAGGATCTGCGGTTCACACAGCTTGGCCTCGACCGTGGCCCGGGCCGGGGCGACGCCTTTGGGCAGCCACTTATCCCAGACGGCATTCATGCCTGCGAAATGCGCCTCGATGTCCTTCAGGTAGATCGTCACCGATAGCAGCCGCGTCTTGTCGGTCCCCGACAACTCCAGCAAACGCTCGATATTGGCCAGGCATTCGCGGGTCTGCTGTTCAATACCGGCGTTCATGTCGTCGCCGACCTGCCCGGCCAGGTAAACGGTGCCGTTGTGCACGACAACTTGGCTCATGCGGTCATTGGTGAGCTGGCGCTGGATTGACATGTTTTGCAGACTCCTGGGGTTTGCTGCCATAACGGGAAATATCGAGGCCTTCGGCGCTGATCTGCGGCTTTTTCTTCGCCATCAGGTCGGCCAACAGGCGACCGGAACCACAGGCCATGGTCCATCCGAGGGTACCGTGGCCGGTGTTCAGGAACAGATTCTTGAAGGGCGTGGCACCGACGATGGGCGTGCCATCCGGGGTGGTCGGACGCAAGCCGGTCCAGAAACTCGCCTGGGCCAGATCGCCGCCCTGAGGATAAAGGTCGTTGACGATCATCTCCAGGGTTTCACGCCGACGCGGGTTGAGGGAGAGGTCGAAACCGGCGATTTCCGCCATGCCGCCCACCCGAATGCGATTGTCGAAACGGGTGATCGCGACCTTGTAGGTTTCGTCGAGAATGGTCGAGGTCGGGGCCATCGCCGGGTTGGTGATCGGCACGGTCAGGGAGTAACCCTTGAGCGGATACACCGGCGCACGGATCCCGAGGGGCTTGAGCAATTGCGGCGAATAGCTGCCCAGGGCGAGCACATAGCGGTCGGCGGTTTCCAGCTTGCCGTCGATCCAGACACCGTTGATACGGTCGCCAGCGAAGTCCAGGCGCTGGATATCCTGGCCGAAGCGGAATTGCACACCCAGCTTCACCGCCATTTCCGCCAGGCGCGTGGTAAACATCTGGCAGTCGCCGGTCTGGTCGTTAGGCAGGCGCAAGGCACCGGCCAGGATGTCGGTGACATTGGCCAGGGCCGGCTCGACCCGGGCGATGCCTTCGCGGTCGAGCACTTCGAACGGTACGCCGGACTCTTTCAGCACGGCAATGTCTTTTGCCGCGCCATCGAGCTGGGCCTGGGTGCGGAACAACTGTGTAGTCCCCAGGCTACGGCCTTCGTAGGCAATGCCGGTTTCGGCGCGCAGCTCGTCGAGGCAGTCACGGCTGTACTCGGACAGGCGCACCATGCGTTCCTTGTTGATGGCATAGCGGCTGGCGGTGCAATTGCGCAGCATCTGCGCCATCCACAGGTACTGGTCGATATCGGCAGTGGCCTTGATCGCCAGCGGCGCATGCCGTTGCAGCAGCCACTTGATGGCCTTGAGCGGCACGCCCGGCGCGGCCCATGGCGAGGCATAACCCGGCGACACTTGGCCGGCGTTGGCGAAACTGGTTTCCATGGCAGGCGCTGGCTGACGGTCGACCACCACCACTTCAAACCCGGCACGAGCCAGATAATAAGCACTGACGGTACCGATGACGCCGCTACCCAAGACCAGAATGCGCATGTTGATGCCCTCATCGCGGATGAACCGCTGACGTTTGTTGTACACAGCTTAGATGGGCGCAGTGTAAAAAAGATCAGCCAGTGCTTTTCACTATATAAACACCTATATTTGGCGAGAATTCTCGGCAAAACCCCTTTTCATGGAGGCGCATCACCTGTGCGTACCAATACCCAGACCAAACGCGAGCTGGACAAGATCGACCGCAACATCCTGCGCATTCTCCAGGCGGACGGGCGGATCTCCTTCACCGAGCTGGGGGAAAAGGTCGGCCTGTCCACCACGCCCTGTACCGAGCGGGTCCGGCGCCTGGAGCGCGAGGGCATCATCATGGGCTACAACGCCCGGCTCAATCCGCAGCACTTGAAGGGCAGCCTGCTGGTATTTGTCGAGATCAGCCTCGACTACAAATCCGGCGACACCTTCGAAGAGTTCCGACGCGCCGTGCTGAAACTGCCTCACGTGCTGGAATGTCACCTGGTGTCAGGGGATTTCGACTATCTGGTGAAAGCACGGATTTCCGAGATGGCTTCGTACCGCAAGTTGCTGGGGGACATCCTGCTCAAGCTGCCCCACGTGCGCGAATCCAAGAGTTACATCGTGATGGAAGAAGTGAAGGAGAGCCTGAACCTGCCGATTCCGGATTGAGCCTGGCTCCAGACCGCCCTCGCGACTCGGTCTCCTGGCGACTAGACCAACACCTGCCGGGTGCTGGCCATGTACTCATGAATCTGTTTCTCGACCCGCGGATGAATCAGCTCCACCGGCCGCCGGCCATTGGGACACGGCAAGGTCGCCGTGGTGCCGAACAGCCGGCAGATCAGCGGCCGCTCGTCGTAGACGGTGCAACCATCGGGCCCCAGGTGCACGCAGTCCAAGGCTTCCATGGCCGCGTCCTGTTCGGCGCGGGTCTTGCGGGGCAGGCGGGCCATTTCCTCGGGCGAGGTGGTGACCGGACCGCAGCAGTCATGGCAGCCCGGCACGCACTCGAACGAGGGAATCTGCTGGCGTAGCGTGCGGATTTTTTGACTGTTGCAGCTCATCGAGACGATTACCGAGAGGGATAAACCGGGATTCTGCCTCAAAGGCCGCGTGCCAGACAGCGCCAACCGACCGATGTTGCCCAGGAAGGAATCCCCGGCTTATGCTCCGTAAAATTTCTCAAACACAAAAATCAGGATTACGCACATGAACGCCCGTGTTCAGCAACCGAACCACGCGCACGCCGCCTCTTACTACGCCGCCAGCAGCCTGCCGCAACCGGACCATCCGCTGCTGCAGGGTGAGTTGCGGGCGGATGTCTGCGTCGTCGGCGGCGGGTTCTCCGGGTTGAACACGGCGATCGAACTGGCCGAGCGCGGCATGAGCGTGGTGCTGCTGGAAGCGCACCGGATCGGCTGGGGGGCCAGCGGGCGCAACGGCGGCCAATTGATCCGTGGTGTTGGTCATGGTCTCGACCAGTTCGCGCCGATCCTCGGCACCGACGGCGTGCGCCAGATGAAACTCATGGGGCTTGAGGCCGTGGAAATCGTCCGACAGCGCGTCGAGCGTTTTCAAATCCCCTGCGACCTCACCTGGGGCTACTGCGACCTCGCCAACAAACCCAGCGACCTGGAAGGCTTCGCCGAAGACGCCGAAGAATTGCGCAGCCTGGGTTATCGCCACCCGACCCGACTGCTGCAAGCCGACGAAATGCACAGCGTCGTGGGTTCGGATCGCTACGTCGGCGGATTGATCGACATGGGCTCGGGCCATTTGCATCCGTTGAACCTGGCCCTGGGCGAAGCCGCCGCGGCGCAGCAATTGGGGGTCCGGCTGTTCGAACAATCGGCGGTCACGCGCATCGACTACGGCCCTGAGGTGAGCGTGCACACCCAACAGGGCTTGGTTCGTGCCAAGACGCTGGTGCTGGGCTGCAATGCCTACCTCAATGGACTCAATCCGCAACTCGGCGGCAAAGTCCTGCCGGCCGGCAGCTACATCATCGCCACCGAACCCTTGAGCCAGGCCCAGGCACAGGCGCTGTTGCCGCAGAACATGGCGGTCTGCGACCAACGGGTCGCATTGGATTACTACCGGCTTTCGGCGGATCGCCGCTTGCTGTTCGGTGGGGCCTGTCACTATTCCGGCCGCGACCCGCAGGACATTGGCGCCTACATGCGTCCGAAAATGCTCAAGGTGTTCCCGCAATTGGCGGATGTGAAAATCGATTATCAATGGGGCGGGATGATTGGCATTGGTGCCAACCGTTTGCCGCAGATCGGCCGGCTCAAGGACCAGCCCAATGTGTATTACGCCCAGGCTTATTCCGGCCATGGGGTGAATGCCACGCACCTGGCCGGCAAACTGTTGGCCGAAGCCATCAGCGGCCAGCACAGCAGCGGTTTCGACCTGTTCGCCCAGGTCCCGCACATGACCTTCCCGGGGGGCAAGCACTTGCGCTCACCGCTGTTGGCGCTGGGGATGTTGTGGCATCGGTTGAAAGAGTTGGTTTAAAGAGCTTCACCAGGACTGACGACGCGATCGCGGGCAAGCCTTGCTCCCACAGGCCATTTCAATCTGTGGGAGCAAGGCTTGCCCGCGATAGCCGTCTCCGGGCCGGCACCACTTCAAAGCCGCCAGAACGGTTTGAGCCCCTCCTCCAACGCCTGCTCCCGAGTCAGCCCGATGTCACGCAACTGTTCGGGTGTAAGTTCCAACAAGGCCTTGCGTGTATGCAGACGATGCCAGAACAGGGCCCAGCGGCTCAGGCCGGACGGCGGATTGCGCAATGACGCGCTGCGCAGCCCCTTTTCCTGCCCTGCCACCAGTTCCTGACTGTGTAACGTCAGCCGCACATCGCTCAAGCCGTTCATTTTGATCGCTCCTGTTTACTTGGGTAGCCAGAGGTTTCATGATGCGCGGACGGCTAAAAGCAATACAGATTCAACCCATTTCTTTTATAAGCATACAGATTCGGTATTTCCGCCACTGAATTGTCATTTTCCAACCCAACTGTATCGGTTACAGTTGTCCAACTCATCGGGAGCGCACCATGACCCTCTACGTGAACCTCGCCGAACTGCTTGGCACCCGCATCGAGCAGGGCTTCTACCGCCCCGGCGACCGGCTGCCATCTGTGCGGGCATTGAGCACGGAACACGGGGTCAGCTTGAGTACGGTGCAGCAGGCCTATCGCGTGCTGGAGGACAGTGGGCTGGCGATGCCGAGACCCAAGTCCGGTTACTTCGTACCCGTGGGTCGCGAGTTGCCGGACCTGCCGGTCGTAGGCCGTCCGGCCCAGCGTCCCGTGGATATTTCCCAGTGGGACCAGGTGCTGGAGCTGATACGCGCCGTACCGCGCCCGGATGTGGTGCAACTGGGACGCGGGATGCCGGACATCAACTCGCCGACCATGAAACCGCTGCTGCGCAGCCTGGCGCAGATCAGCCGCCGGCAAGACATGCCCGGCCTGTATTACGACAACATCTACGGCAACCTCGCGCTGCGTGAACAGATCGCCCGACTGTCGTTGGACTCCGGCTGCCAACTGGGCCCCAACGACCTGATCGTCACCACCGGCTGCCATGAAGCCCTGTCGGTCAGCATCCGCGCCACCTGCGAACAAGGCGATATCGTCGCAGTGGATTCACCCAGCTTTCACGGGGCCATGCAAACCCTCAAGGGCCTGGGCATGAAGGCCTTGGAAATCCCCACCGACCCGCTCACCGGCATCAGCCTGGATGCACTGGAGCTGGCCTTGGAGCAATGGCCCATCAAGGCCATACAGTTGACCCCCAGCTGCAATAACCCGCTGGGCTACATCATGCCCGACGCCAATAAGCGCGCGCTGCTGAACCTGGCACAGCGCTTCGACGTGGCGATCATCGAAGATGATGTGTATGGGGAATTGGCCTACACGTACCCCCGCCCACGCACCATCAAGTCCTTCGATGAAGACGGTCGCGTCCTGCTCTGCAGTTCATTTTCCAAGACCCTGGCGCCTGGCCTGCGCATTGGCTGGGTCGCGCCAGGCCGTTACCTGGAGCGGGTGCTGCACATGAAATACATCAGCACCGGCTCTACCGCGCCACAGCCGCAGATCGCCATTGCCGAATTTCTCAAGGGCGGGCATTTCGAACCCCATTTGCGGCGGATGCGTACGCAATACCAGCGCAATCGCGACGTGATGATCGACTGGGTCAGCCGCTATTTTCCACCGGGCACCCGTGCCAGTCGCCCACGGGGCAGTTTCATGCTGTGGATCGAATTGCCCGACGGCTTCGACACGTTGAAGCTCAATCGGGCTCTGCTGGACCAAGGCGTGCAGGTCGCCGTCGGCAGTATTTTTTCGGCCTCGGGCAAGTACCGCAACTGCCTGCGGATGAACTACGCTGCCAAGCCAACGGCCCAGATCGAAGAGGCCGTGCGCAAGGTCGGAGCCGCCGCTATCGCGCTGTTGAACGAAACCCAGCGCGACGTCGTCTGAACTTTACCCAGAGAAGCAGTACCCAACAGCCGATCAATGTGAACAAGCGGAACGATCCTACGTGAGATCCAGACCGATCCTGCCTGCGCTGCTGTTAGTCGCCTCACTGCTGAGCGGCTGCGCCGGTCTTGATATCACCCGCGAGCCCTCCCAGGCCCTGCCGGCCACCGATTCTTCGTTCGGCCGCTCGGTCCAGGCCCAGGCCGCCGCCCATGAAGGGCGCTCGGGCTTTCGACTGCTGTCGGACAGCACCGAGGCCTTCACCGCCCGGGCCGAGCTGATTCGCCATGCCCAAGGCAGCCTGGATTTGCAGTACTACATCGTCCATGACGGCATCAGCACGCGAATGCTGGTGGATGAACTGCTCAAGGCCGCCGACCGGGGCGTACGCGTACGGATCTTGCTGGACGATACCACCAGCGATGGCCAGGATCAGATCATCGCCACCCTCGCCGCCCATCCGCAAATCCAGATCCGCCTGTTCAATCCGCTGCACCTGGGACGCGCCACCGGCGTGACTCGCAGCCTCGGGCGCCTGTTCGACCTGTCGTTGCAACACCGCCGGATGCACAACAAGTTGTGGCTGGCGGACAACAGCATGGCCATCGTCGGCGGCCGCAACCTGGGCGATGAGTACTTCGACGCCGAACCCAACCTGAACTTCACCGACATCGACCTGCTCAGTGTCGGTCCGGTGGCCGAACAATTGGGCCACAGCTTCGACCAGTACTGGAACAGCGCCCTGAGCAAACCCATCGAACAGTTCCTGTCCCATCGCCCCACGCCCAAGGACCTGGCCAACAGCCGCCTGCGCCTGCAAGAGTCCCTGGAGCAGACCCACAAAGAAAACCACGCGCTCTACCAGCAACTGACCGCCTACAAGACCCAACCGCGCCTGGACACCTGGCGCGACCAGCTGATCTGGGCCTGGAACCAGGCGCTGTGGGACGCGCCCAGCAAAGTGCTGGCCAAGGACGAACCGGACCCTCAGCTATTGCTGACGACCCAACTGGCCCCCGAGCTGACGGGCGTCAGCAAAGAACTGATCATGATTTCCGCCTACTTCGTCCCCGGCCAGCCAGGCTTGGTGTACCTGACCAGTCGCGCCGATGCCGGCGTGTCGGTGAGCCTGCTGACCAACTCCCTGGAGGCCACCGACGTGCCCGCCGTGCACGGCGGCTACGCACCGTACCGCAAGGCCCTGCTGCAACATGGCGTGCGCCTGTTCGAACTGCGACGACAACCGGGCGACACTGGCGGCAGCCCGCATCTGTTCTACAGCAAATCCTACGGCGAATCGGATTCCAGCCTGCACAGCAAGGCGATCATCTTCGACCAGCAGAAATCCTTCATCGGCTCGTTCAATTTCGACCCGCGCTCAGTGCTGTGGAACACCGAAGTCGGCGTGCTGGTGGACAGCCCGGAACTCGCCGGCCAAGTGCGTGAGCTGGCCCTGCAAGGCATGGCGCCGACCCTGAGTTATCAGGCCAGGCTGGAAGATGGAGCGCTTGTATGGACCACCGAAGACAATGGCAAGATCCACCACCTGGACCGCGAACCGGGCAGTTGGTGGCGCCGGTTCAATGCCTGGTTCGCCACGACTGTCGGGTTGGAGCGGATGCTTTAGAGACGGCCCGCTTTTGTGGCAAGGGATTTGGGTATGCTCAGGCCGCTTGAGTTGCCCCGAACGCCCCTTGGCGCAACAGCAGGATCACCAATCCGAACGCCCCGGCCGCCATGAACAAAGGCAGTGCATGTCCGCTGACCCATTGGCTGCCCGCCCCTGCCACCAATGGGCCAATCAGGCAACCGAGCCCCCACAGCTGCGCGACATGGGCGTTGGCCCGCACCAGTGCATCGTCGCGGTAACGCTCGCCGATCAGGATCAGCGACAGCGTGAACAAGCCGCCCGCGCTGGCACCGAACAGTACCCACAGCGGCCAGATCAACAGGGTATCGATCAACAGCGGAACCGCCAGGCTCGATAACATCAACGCCACCGCGCACCCCGTCAACAGGGCCCGGCGAGACACGCGATCGGCCAGGGCGCCGATGGGCAACTGCAGCAAGGCATCACCGACCACCACGGTGCTGACCATCGCCAGCGCAATGTCGGCCGTGAAACCCTGGCGAAGGCAATACACCGGCAACAACGTGAGGATCATCGCCTCGAACGCAGCGAACAACGAGACTGCCCAGGCAATCGCCGGCAAGCCACGGCAAAACGTCCACAAATCGCCGAACGTGACGTTGCCGGCCTCGCTGCTCGGCGCACCGCTGCGGCCCAGCAACAGCAAGGGCGCGGCCAACAGCAGGCCGACGCCCACCCAGAACCCGTAGTCATGATCGGTCCCCAGCGCGCCCAGCAGCAGTGGGCCGGACAACTGACTCAGGGCGTAGCTGCTGCCGTACAGCGCCACCAACCGTCCACACCATCGTTCAATGACCAGTTGATTGATCCAGCTCTCACCCAGGATGAACACCAAGGTCAGGACCACGCCAATCATCAGGCGCAGCAGCAACCAGACCGGATAGCTGGGCAGCAGCGCCAGCAACCCGATGGACACCGCACCGCCCCACAGGCACAGGCGCATCAACGCCGCCGTACCGAACCGCGCCGCCAGCCGGCTCGACACCTTGGCCCCGAGCAACACCCCCAAGGCCGGCATGGCCGCCATCACACCAATGGCGAACGAGCCATAACCCCAGCCCTCCAGGCGCAGCGACACCAACGGCATGCTCACGCCCAGGGCCAGGCCGACGCTCAGGACAGACGCCAGCACGGCGAAATAGGTTGCCCAACGCATTTCCACGCTCCTGTGGACAGTTATCAATCCGAACCATCACCCAAAACATTGTGGGAGCGAGCTTGCTCGCGATGACGGCGCAACATTCAACAAATTCGTCGATTGTCGTACCGCTATCGCGAGCAAGCTCGCTCCCACAGGGGATTTGTGTTGGCCGCCAATCTTCCGTCCATCCCCGACCAATGTAGGAGCGAGCTTGCTCGCAATGGCGGCGCAACATTCAACAACGTCGTCGACTGTCGTACCGCTATCGCGATCAAACTCGCTCCCACAGGGGATTTGTGTTGGCCGCCAATCTTCCGTCCATCCCCGACCAATGTAGGAGCGAGCTTGCTCGCAATGGCGGCGCAACATTCAACAACGTCGTCGACTGTCGTACCGCTATCGCGAGCAAGCTCGCTCCCACAGAGGGAATCAGCGCTGCATGAGACCCCGGACAAGATCCGGGGCCGTCACTGTCAGAGCTTGATCCAGGTCGACTTCAGTTCGGTGTATTTGTCGAATGCATGCAGCGACTTGTCGCGACCGTTGCCCGACTGCTTGAAGCCACCGAACGGTGCGGTCATGTCGCCGCCGTCGTACTGATTAACCCATACGCTGCCGGCACGCAGGGCCTTGGCGGTCAGGTGAGCCTTGGAGATGTCCTTGGTCCATACCGCTGCGGCCAGGCCATACGGCGTGTCGTTGGCGATCTCGATGGCCTGCTCGGCGGTGTCGAAGGCGATGACCGACAATACCGGGCCGAAGATCTCTTCCTGGGCGATTTTCATGGCGTTGCTCACACCGTCGAAAATCGTCGGCTCGACGTACGTGCCGCCGGTTTCCTCAAGGATGCGCTTGCCACCGGCCACCAGTTTGGCGCCATCGCTATGGCCAGCCTCGATGTAGGACAGCACTGTATTCATCTGCTGGGTATCGACCAGGGCGCCGACGTTGGTGGCCGGGTCCAGGGGATTGCCCGGCTTCCAGCCTTTGAGGGCTTCGATCACCAGCGGCAGGAACGTGTCCTTGATGGAGCGCTCCACCAACAGTCGCGAGCCGGCGGTGCAGACTTCGCCCTGGTTGAAGGCGATGGCGCTGGCAGCGGATTCGGCGGCAGCTTGCAGGTCCGGGGCATCGGCGAACACGATGTTCGGGCTCTTGCCACCGGCTTCCAGCCAGATGCGCTTCATGTTGGATTCGCCGGAATAGATCATCAGTTGCTTGGCGATCTTGGTCGAACCGGTGAACACCAGCGTATCGACGTCCATATGCAGGGCCAGGGCCTTGCCGACGGTGTGGCCGTAGCCTGGCAACACGTTCAGCACGCCTTTCGGAATGCCGGCCTCGATCGCCAGCGCAGCGATACGGATGGCGGTCAACGGGGATTTTTCCGACGGCTTGAGCACCACCGAGTTACCGGTGGACAGCGCCGGGCCGAGCTTCCAGCAGGCCATCATCAACGGGAAGTTCCAGGGCACGATAGCCCCCACGACACCCACCGGCTCACGGGTCACCAGGCCCAGTTGATCGTGCGGGGTGGCCGCCACTTCGTCGTAGAGCTTGTCGATGGCTTCACCGCTCCAGCTCAACGCTTGGGCCGCGCCGGGCACGTCGATGTTCAGCGAATCGCTGATCGGCTTGCCCATGTCCAGGGTTTCCAGCAGTGCCAGTTCCTCGGCATGCTGCTTGAGCAAGCCGGCGAAACGGATCATGGTGGTTTTGCGTTTGCTTGGCGCCAGGCGCGACCAGACGCCGGAGTTGAAGGTGGCGCGGGCATTTTCGACGGCACGCTGGGCGTCGGCCACGTCGCAGCTGGCGATCTTGCCCAGCAGGCGGCCATCGACCGGGCTGAGGCAATCGAACGTTTCGCCGGACACCGCATCGGTGTACTCACCGTTGATGAAGGCGCGGCCTTCGATCTTCAGGTCGCGGGCGCGTTGCTCCCAATCGGTACGAGTCAGGGTGGTCATGCGTGTGTCCTCCTCTTATTGAGTACGAACGCCGCGCAATGCGCAGCGCTCAAAAGAATTCTGCCCGGCCAGCCTGTTTCGGCGCTGTTTTCGGCATAGGGCACCCGCCACCCTAAACCAGCGGCCGGTCATGTTTCAATATATTTGACACATCAGTGGCAAACGGCCTTGCGATGTTCGTTTTAATAAACATAGACTCGAGGCCTTCCAAGCGATCACTGGGGATCACCCGCATGAGCATTCAGGACATCGTCGACTTCAGCCAGGCCAATACCACCGCCGAGCGTTATCGCCCGGACCCGGCCAAGGTGTTCAAGGGCGATCCCGAGCAAACCGTGTTCAACCACTACAGCAGCCCTTGTGGGCAAATGAACGCTGGCGTATGGGAAGGCGCCGTCGGCCAGTGGACGGTCAATTACATCGAGCATGAATACTGCGAGATCGTCCAGGGCGTTTCCGTGTTGCGGGACAACGATGGCAACGCCAAGACCCTGCGGGCCGGCGACCGCTTCGTGATCCCGGCCGGGTTCAAGGGCACCTGGGAAGTGCTGGAGCCGTGCCGCAAGATCTACGTGGTGTTCGAGCAGAAGGCCTGAGCCCGACTGAAAAAGCAGCTGACACTCTAGGGCTGGTCAATCACCCGCGAAACAGATGAGACTGCTGGCGGGCGTCACACATTTTATCGTCGCGACGGCTACGCACAGGACGTGCGGTCAGCCCGACGGGTGAACGCCCTGACCTATCATTTGCAAGGAGGCAAACATGCCCGTCTTACCCGATCAATGCGACCTGGCCATCGCCCGATACACCATCGGCCAAAAATGCACCCCCGAGCTGCTTGAAGAGGTTCGCGCCCTGGCCAACGGGGCTCCCGTACGCGCCACGGGGCCGAAGTATCCTTCGAGCTGGGACCTGCGTCCGCGACGCATCAACCTGCACACCAATGCCGACAGAATCATTGTCAGCATCCACTGCGGCTGATCGGCAGCTTCGCCGACCCAACAAAAAAGGCCCGTATCTCGCGATACGGGCCTTTTTTGTAAGAGGGAAAAATCAATTACTTGATTTTGCCTTCCTTGTAGATCACGTGCTTGCGAACAACCGGATCATATTTCTTGATCTCGATTTTGTCCGGGGTAGTACGCTTGTTCTTGTCGGTAGTGTAGAAGTGACCAGTACCGGCGCTCGAGATCAAACGAATCAATTCACGCATGATTAGCTCCCTTAAACCTTGCCATCGCGACGAAGTTCGGCCAGCACGACACTGATGCCACGCTTGTCGATGATGCGCATGCCCTTGGCAGATACGCGCAGACGCACAAAACGTTTCTCTTCTTCAACCCAGAAGCGGTGATGCTGCAGGTTCGGCAGGAAACGACGACGGGTTTTGTTGTTTGCGTGGGAAATGTTATTCCCAGTCACCGGACCCTTACCGGTAACTTGACAGACTCTCGACATGCCTCAGCCCTCTAAAACCACATGCCCAACCCGGCATGGGTTGGCCGCTTAATCTCTCAGTCATTTGGCGCCAGGCGCCGCGTTTCTTTAAGGGTCTTACCGGCTACACCTACAGTGAAGGAACCGGGCCCCTAGAAAAGAGCGCTGCTTTATACCAGAAAGACCACCGTGCAACAACAGTCGATGTGATTTGTCTTCCTGAAGAAACATCGGCTCACCGCCCCGGACGGCTGGGGCAGAGGCTGGCACGGCCCCTGACCGCTCGTCGCTGCACACAGGTTTTTTTCACATGCGCCAGGTTCTGGCCACCCATACCGTCGCCGCAGAGTGCCGGAAAATGCAAAAAGGGGATAGTCATTTGGCAGCGAGCCCACTAGGGTAGGCCTTTTCCAGACTGCACTCGCAGATGGGCCTCCGACTTGCACAGGAAACCGACCATGCGCCTCGCTGCCCTACCGTTGTTGCTCGCCCCTCTGCTGATCACCCCGCAGGCCTGGGCCGCCGCCCTGAGCGTCTGCACCGAAGCCAGCCCGGAAGGGTTCGATGTCGTCCAGTACAACTCCCTGACCACCACCAACGCCTCCGCCGACGTGCTGATGAACCGCCTGGTGGATTTCGATACCGCCAGCGGCAAAGTGATCCCCAGCCTGGCCGAGCGCTGGGAAATCTCTACCGATGGCCTGACCTACGTGTTCAAGCTGCGACCACAGGTCAAGTTCCATCACACCGAGTACTTCACGCCGCGCCGCGACCTGACCGCCGAGGACGTGAAGTTCAGCTTCGAGCGCATGCTCGACCCGGCGAACCCGTGGCACAAGGTTGCGCAAAGCGGCTTCCCCCACGCCCAATCCATGCAATTGCCGGCGCTGATCAAGAAAATCGACGCCCTGGACCCGCTGACCGTGCGGTTCACCCTCGATCACGCCGATTCGACCTTCCTGGCAACGTTGAGCATGGGCTTTGCCTCCATCTATTCGGCCGAATACGCCGATCAACTGATGCAGGCCGGCACGCCGGAAAAACTCAACAACCAGCCGATCGGCACCGGCCCGTTCATCTTCAGCCGGCTCCAGAAGGACGCCTCGATCCGCTACAAGGCCAATGACGCCTATTTCGGCGGCAAGCCCAAAGTGGACCCGCTGGTCTTCGCCATCACGCCGGATGCCAATGTGCGCCTGCAGAAACTGCGCCGCAACGAATGCCAGATCGCCTTGTCGCCCAAGCCGCTGGATGTGCAGGCCGCCCGGCAGGAGCCGACCCTGAGCGTGGCCCAGACCGACGCCTTCATGACCGCGTTCGTGGCGATCAACAGCCAGCATCCGCCACTGGACAAGCCTGAGGTGCGCCAAGCCATCAACCTGGCCTTCGACAAGGCCAGCTACCTCAAGACCGTCTTCGAAGGCACCGCCGAAGCCGCCAACGGCCCCTACCCGCCCAACACCTGGAGCTATGCCAAAAACCTGCCCGGCTACGCCCATGACCCGGCGAAGGCCCGTGACCTGCTGGCCAAGGCCGGCTTGAAGGAAGGCTTCCAGACCACCATCTGGACCCGCCCTTCCGGCAGCCTGCTCAACCCCAACCCCAGCGTTGGCGCCCAGTTGCTGCAATCCGACCTGGCGCAGATCGGCATCCAGGCGGAAATCCGCGTGATCGAATGGGGCGAACTGATCCGCCGCGCCAAGGCCGGCGAACATGACCTGCTGTTCATGGGCTGGGCCGGCGACAACGGCGACCCGGACAACTTCCTCACCCCGCAGTTTTCCTGCGCGGCGCTCAAGTCCGGGACCAACTTCGCCCGCTACTGCAACCCGGACCTGGACAAACTGATCAGCGCCGGCAAGACCACCGGCGAACAAGGCGTGCGCGCCAAGCTCTACGAGCAGGCCCAGGCCCAGATCCAGCAGCAGGCCCTGTGGCTGCCCCTGGCGCACCCCACCGCCTTCGCGCTGACCCGCAAGGATGTGCAAGGTTATGCGGTGAGCCCGTTTGGGCGGCAGGATTACTCCAAGGTGAGCCTCAAGTAACCACAGCCCCTCTTGTGGGAGCTTTGCTCCCACAAGGGATTATTCAAGCATGACCCTGCCTACATCCACCCATACTCCGCCATCGACAGCGGCTCCCCATCGCCAACAATGAAGTGGTCGAGCACCCGCACGTCGATCAATTCCAGGGCCTCTTGGAGCCGCTCGGTGAGCACCCGGTCGGCCTGGCTGGGCTCGGTGTTGCCGGAGGGGTGGTTGTGGCACAGGATCAACGCAGCGGCGTTGTGGGCCAGGGCGCGCTTGACCACCTGCCGGGGATGGACACTGGCGCTGTCGATAGAACCGCGGAACAGCGCCTCGAAGGTCAGCACCTGGTGCTTGGCGTTGAGAAACAGGCAACCGAACACCTCGTGGGGTTCGTGACGCAGCATGGACTTGAGGTATTCACGAACCGCGAACGGGCTTTCCAGCATGGTCTTTTCCCGCGCCCGTTCAGCCAAATGCCGCCGACTCATTTCCTGAGCCGCCTGCAGTTGGGCAAACTTCGCCGGCCCGAGCCCCATGTGACTACTGAATGTGATCTGATCCGCTTCAAGCAGCGCGCGCAGGCTGCCAAATTGAATCAACAGTTGTCGCGCCAGATCCACCGCGCTTTTGCCGGACACGCCGGTTCGTAAAAAAATCGCCAGCAGCTCGGCGTCCGAAAGACTCCCAGCCCCCAGCGCCAATAACCTCTCCCGCGGCCGCTCGGCCGCAGGCCAATCGCGAATACTCATGGCATCTCCCTGATTGTGGGCGCCGCTGTTCCGTAGCGGTCGCTGTGATATCGTAGCCCATCTTTTTTGCAGGCGATTTGCGCCCTGGCAGCTGCTGCCAAGGGGTTCGCCCTGCACTGACCACTGAAATCGAAAGGCAGGCCTATGCAGCGGCTGTATCGGAAACGCATCGTTCTGGGCGTCGGCGGCGGCATTGCCGCCTACAAGAGCGCCGAGCTGGTTCGCCGACTCATCGACCAGGGCGCGGAAGTACGGGTCGTCATGACCCGTGGCGGCAGCGAGTTCATTACCCCACTGACCATGCAAGCCCTGTCGGGGCACCCGGTCCACCTGGACTTGCTCGACCCGGCGGCCGAAGCCGCCATGGGCCATATCGAACTGGCCAAGTGGGCCGACCTGGTGCTGATCGCCCCGGCCACGGCTGACCTGATCGCCCGCCTGGCCCAGGGCATCGCCGACGACCTGTTGACCACCCTGGTGCTCGCCACGGACGCCGTGGTGGCCGTCGCCCCCGCCATGAACCAGGCCATGTGGCGCGACCCGGCCACCCAGGCCAACCTGCAATTGCTGGAAAGCCGCGCCCTGAAAGTCTTTGGCCCGGCCTCCGGCAGCCAGGCCTGCGGCGATGTCGGCATGGGCCGCATGCTCGAAGCCACGGACCTGGCCCAGTGCGCCGCAGACTGCTTCCAGCGCCAGGCCCTGACCGGCAAGCACGTGCTGATCACCGCCGGGCCGACCCAGGAAAACATCGACCCGGTGCGCTACATCACCAACCACAGCTCCGGGAAAATGGGCTTCGCCCTGGCCGAAGCCGCCGTGGAAGCCGGCGCCCGGGTCACGCTGATCACCGGTCCCGTGCACTTGCCAACCCCGGACCGGGTCACGCGCATCGACGTGGTCAGTGCCCGGGACATGCTCGCGGCCTGTGAAGCGGCCATCCCCTGCGACCTGTTCATCGCCTCGGCTGCGGTAGCGGACTACCGCCCCGAAGTCGTTGCCCCGCAAAAATTGAAGAAAGACCCTGCAAGCGGCGACGGCCTGCTACTGCAAATGGTGCGCAACCCGGACATCCTGGCCAGCATCGCCACCCGCCCCGACCGTCCGTTCAGTGTCGGCTTCGCCGCCGAGACCGAACACCTGCTCGATTACGCCGCCCGCAAGCTCAAGGACAAGAACCTCGACTTGATCGTCGCCAACGACGTCGCCAATCCGAGCATCGGCTTCAACAGCGAAGAAAACGCCTGCAGCGTGATCGACCGCCAGTTGCACGCCACGCTTTTCGCCCAGACCAGCAAGAGCAAGATTGCCCGCCAGCTGATCACTTTTATCGCCGAACGTCTGAACCAGGTTTAATGTCATGCACGCCTTACAAGCCAAGATCCTCGACCCACGCATCGGTAGCGAATTCCCGCTGCCGCAATACGCCACACCGGGCTCCGCCGGCCTCGACCTGCGGGCGATGCTCAAGCAGGACACGATCCTGGAACCAGGCCAGACCCTGCTGATTCCTACCGGCCTGTCGGTGTACATCGGCGACCCGGGCCTGGCCGCGCTGATCCTGCCGCGCTCGGGCCTGGGCCACAAGCACGGCATCGTGCTGGGCAACCTGGTGGGCCTGATCGATTCCGACTACCAGGGCGAATTGATGGTGTCGTGCTGGAATCGCGGCCAAACGGCCTTCAATATTGCGGTGGGCGAGCGCATCGCGCAGCTGGTACTGGTGCCGGTGGTCCAGGCCCACTTCGAACTGGTCGAGGAATTCGACGAGAGCCAGCGCGGCGCCGGTGGATTCGGGCATTCCGGCAGCCATTGACCGTGCGGTTCCGGGCTGGGCGTCCTGCCCGGCCCGTTTGTGAAGCTTCTGTTTCAGGACAAAAAATGCGCAATGGCTTTCTGCTAGGTTTCCCATCCGGAATCAATGTATTAGGCGAGGAAGACCGGGGTAACGCTGTCTCATGGCAATTTCCCACCACGAACTCTCTGTCAAAAACGCCGTCATACCCTTCAGCTTGAGCCTGCCGACGCCCAGCGTCGGCCTGTCCAGTCACTTTCCTGATAGAGCGCCCCGCCCATGAACACCCCAGCCGCAATCGCCCCGATCTTCCCTGATAGCATCTTCCGCGCCTACGACATCCGTGGCGTGGTACCGGAAACCCTCACGGCCGAAACCGCCTACTGGATCGGTCGCGCCATTGGCTCCCAGAGCCTGGCCCAGGGTGAACCGAACGTGTGCGTCGGCCGCGACGGCCGCTTGTCGGGCCCCGAGCTGGTCGAACAATTGATCAAAGGCGTTGCCGACAGCGGCTGCCACGTCAGTGATGTGGGCCTGGTGCCCACGCCAGCGCTGTACTACGCCGCCAACGTGCTGGCCGGCAAGTCCGGGGTCATGCTCACCGGCAGCCACAACCCGTCGAACTACAACGGCTTCAAGATCGTCATCGCCGGCGACACCCTCGCCAACGAGCAGATCCAGGCCCTGCATACCCGCCTCAAGACCAACGACCTGAGCAGCGGCCAGGGCAGCGTGACCAAGGTCAACATCCTCGAGCGCTACAACGATGAGATCGTCAAGGACGTGAAGCTCGCCCGACGCCTGAAAGTGGTGGTCGACTGCGGCAACGGTGCGGCCGGCGTAATCGCTCCGCAACTGATCGAGGCCCTGAACTGCGAAGTCATCCCGCTGTTCTGCGACGTGGACGGCAACTTCCCTAACCACCACCCGGACCCGGGCAAACTGGAAAACCTGCAAGACCTGATCGCCAAGGTCAAGGAAACCAACGCCGACCTGGGCCTGGCCTTCGACGGCGACGGCGACCGCGTCGGCGTGGTGACCAATACCGGCAGCGTGGTGTTCCCCGATCGCCTGTTGATGCTGTTCGCTCGCGACGTGGTGGCGCGCAATCCGAACGCCGAAATCATCTTCGACGTTAAGTGCACCCGTCGCCTGGTCCCGCTGATCAAGGAATATGGCGGTCGCCCGCTGATGTGGAAAACCGGTCATTCGTTGATCAAGAAGAAAATGAAACAGAGCGGCGCCCTGCTGGCCGGTGAAATGAGCGGCCACATCTTCTTCAAGGAGCGCTGGTTCGGTTTCGACGACGGTATCTACAGCGCCGCGCGCCTGCTGGAGATCCTCAGCAAGGAAAAATCCACGGCCGAAGAACTGTTCGCGACCTTCCCGAACGATATTTCTACGCCGGAAATCAATATCCATGTGACCGAAGAGAGCAAATTCAGCATCATTGATGCACTGCACGACGCCCAGTGGGGCGAAGGCGCCGAACTGACCACCATCGACGGTGTACGGGTCGACTACCCACAAGGCTGGGGCCTGGTTCGCGCGTCCAACACCACCCCGGTGCTGGTGCTGCGTTTCGAGGCCGACAACGAGGCCGAACTGCAGCGCATCAAGGACGTGTTCCACACCCAACTCAAACGTGTTGCACCTGATCTCCAACTACCGTTTTGATTTTTTGAAGCACTACCGGAGCCCTGAATGACCCTCGAACGCGAAGCCGCCGCCAACACCGCCAAGGTCCTGTCCGAAGCGTTGCCTTATATCCGACGCTACGTCGGCAAGACCCTGGTGATCAAATACGGCGGCAACGCGATGGAAAGCGAGGAGCTGAAAACCGGCTTCGCCCGCGACATCGTGCTGATGAAGGCCGTGGGCATCAACCCGGTGGTGGTCCACGGCGGCGGCCCGCAAATCGGCGACCTGCTCAAGCGCCTGTCGATCGAGAGCCACTTCATCGACGGCATGCGCGTGACTGACGCACAGACCATGGATGTGGTGGAAATGGTCCTCGGCGGCCAAGTCAACAAGGACATCGTCAACCTGATCAACCGCCATGGCGGCAGCGCCATTGGCCTGACGGGCAAGGACGCCGAGCTGATCCGGGCGAAGAAACTCACCGTCACCCGCCAGACGCCGGAGATGACCCAGCCGGAAATCATCGACATCGGTCACGTGGGCGAAGTGGTCGGCATCAACACCGACCTGCTGAACCTGCTGGTCAAGGGCGATTTCATCCCGGTGATCGCGCCTATCGGCGTGGGTGCCAACGGCGAGTCGTACAACATCAACGCCGACCTGGTGGCGGGCAAGGTTGCCGAGGCACTGAAAGCTGAAAAGCTGATGCTGCTGACCAACATCGCCGGCCTGATGGACAAGACCGGCAAGGTCCTGACCGGGTTGTCGACCCAGCAGGTAGATGACCTGATCGCCGATGGCACCATCTACGGCGGCATGCTGCCGAAGATTCGTTGCGCGCTGGAAGCGGTGCAGGGCGGCGTCGGCAGCTCGCTGATCATCGACGGCCGGGTGCCGAATGCGATTCTGCTGGAGATCTTCACCGATACGGGTGTGGGTACGCTGATCAGCAATCGCAAGCGTCCTTAAGCGATACCGGTAAAAAAAGACCCTGCTCAACCTGGTTGAGCGGGGTCTTTTTTTGTCTGACTACCTACTGTGGGAGCGAGCTTGCTCGCGATAGCGGTGGGTCAGTAATAAAATGCTGAATGATAAGCCGCTATCGCAAGCAAGCTCGCTCCCACAAGGCTTGGCGCAGGCCTTTTAGACACCAAACTGCGCGCGATAAGCCTCAACCGCCGGCAAATACTGCTTGAGCTGCGGGTCGTCGGCCAAAAACTCCAGCACCTGGTTCAGCGACACGATGCTGATCACCGGGATGCCGAAATCGCGCTCCACTTCCTGGATCGCCGACAACTCACCGTTGCCGCGCTCCTGACGGTTCAGGGCGATCAGTACACCGGCCGCCTTGGCGCCTTCCTGGGAAGCGATGATCTGCATCACTTCGCGAATGGCGGTGCCGGCGGTGATCACGTCGTCGATGATCAACACATCGCCGGTCAGCGGCGCGCCGACCAGGCTGCCGCCTTCGCCGTGGGCCTTGGCTTCCTTGCGGTTGAAACACCAGGGCAGGTCGCGGCCGTGGTGTTCGGCCAGGGCGACGGCGGTGGTGGCGGCCAGCGGGATGCCTTTGTAGGCCGGGCCGAACAATACATCGAACGGGATGCCGCTCTCGACGATGGCCGCCGCATAGAAACGGCCCAACTGCGCCAGGGCGGTTCCGCTGTTGAACAGGCCCGCATTGAAGAAGTACGGGCTGGTGCGCCCGGACTTGAGGGTGAATTCACCGAAGCGCAAAACCCCGCGATCGATGGCAAAGCGAATGAAATCGCGCTGATACGCCTGCATGAAAAAAGCCTCAAATACCGCGGATTTAGCTAAATAGGTACACGGCGTGTATCATACACGCACGTGATTTTTGGGGCCATTTATGCGGATCATCAGTGTGAACGTCAATGGTATTCAGGCTGCAGTGGAGCGTGGTTTGCTCAGTTGGCTGCAAGCACAGAATGCCGACGTCATCTGCCTGCAGGACACCCGCGCCTCCGCCTTTGAACTGGACGATGCAGCCTTCCAACTGGATGGTTACTTCCTTTATGCCTGCGATGCCGAAGTCCCCGCCCAGGGTGGCGTGGCTTTGTACTCGCGGCTGCAACCGAAGGCTGTCATCAACGGTCTCGGTTTCGAGACGGCGGACCGCTACGGGCGCTACCTGCAAGCCGATTTCGACAAGGTCAGCATCGCGACCTTACTGCTCCCTTCGGGGCAGAACGGCGATGAAGATTTGAATCAGAAATTCAAGTTGATGGACGACTTCGCCCGTTACCTGGATAAACAGCGGCGCAAACGTCGCGAGTACATCTATTGTGGCTCGCTGTACGTGGCGCAACAGAAGCTGGATATCAAGAACTGGCGCGACAGCCAACAATCTCCTGGCTTCCTGGCGCCGGAACGGGCCTGGATGGACGAGATCATTGGCAACATGGGCTATGTCGATGCCCTGCGCGAAGTCAGCCGCGAAGGCGACCAGTACAGCTGGTGGCCGGACAACGAGCAGGCCGAAATGCTCAACCTCGGTTGGCGTTTCGACTACCAGTTGCTGACGCCTGGGCTGCGCCGCTTCGTACGCAGCGCCCGCCTGCCGCGCCAGCCACGGTTCTCGCAGCATGCGCCGCTGATCGTGGATTACGACTGGACGCTGACCATCTAAGCGTATCGGCGACAGCCTTCAGGCCGGCCGCCCCAAAAAATGCCCGTATCGCAAGATACGGGCATTTTTCATGGAGCGCGCTAGCGCCTCGATCATCAAGCCGCGGCAAAAAACGGCAGGGCCAGGTACAACTTGATGACGATGACGTTAATGATGTCGATGAAGAACGCCCCCACCATCGGCACCACCAGAAACGCGATCTGCGAAGGTCCGTAGCGCTGTGTCACGGCTTGCATGTTGGCGATGGCCGTTGGCGTGGCGCCCAGTCCGAAACCACAATGCCCCGCCGCCAATACCGCGGCATCGTAGTGACTGCCCATGAGCCTGAACGTCACGAAAATCGCAAACAGGGCCATGACCAATGTCTGGGCCGCCAGAATGATGAAGATCGGCAGGGCCAATGACGCCAGGTCCCACAACTTGAGTGACATCAAGGCGATCGCCAGGAACAGTGACAAGCTGACATTGCCGAGCACGGACACTTCTCGCTCGAATACTTGATACAGGCCGAGTGCCGAAAGCCCATTGCGCAGGATCACGCCCACGAAAAGGACACAAACGAACGTCGGCAACTCGAATGCGGTGTCGTGGAGCTGTCCATTCAGGAGCGTGCCGGCCAACAGGCTGACCGCGATCAGGGCGAGCGTCTCGATAAACGAAAATGGCGTAATCGAGCGTTCCTTGTTTGGCTGTTCGAAGCCCTTGGGTACGCGGGGCTTTTCTGGCTCGAGGCTGCCGGGCGATTGCACACGTTTGATGAGCAGGCGCGCAACCGGCCCACCGATCAGGCCACCCAACACCAAGCCAAACGTCGCAGAAGCCATCGCAAGTTCGGAGGCGGAAGCCAGACCGAACTTCTCGCTGAACACCGTCCCCCACGCCGCGCCGGTGCCGTGACCGCCCGCCAAGGTAATCGAACCGGTCAGCAATCCCATCAACGGATCGAGCCCCAGTGCTTTTGCGAGTCCGATGCCCATGGCATTCTGGACCACCAGCAGACCGGTGACCGCCAACAGGAAAATCCCCACCACGCGCCCGCCTTTCTTCAAGCTGGCGAAATCCGCGCTCAGGCCAATCGTGGCAAAAAACGCCAGCATCAAGGGTGTTTGCAATGAAGTATCAAAACGCACTTCAACTTCAAGCCCCCGTAACGCCAGGAGAATCAGGGCAACTACCAACCCTCCCGCCACGGGTTCGGGAATATTGTAGGCGCGTAGAAAGCCGACACGTGTAACAAGACCGCGCCCCAGCAAAAGCACTAAAGAGGCGGCGACAAGGGTTCCATAGAAATCGAGCTGAAACATAAGTGTTTATTCTTTGAATATATCTATTCAGGGCGAACTTTTTACCTGGGCACGCCGCTTGAACAGGTTGATTGCCTCAACACTGATTGGCTTTGAATTCAAGGACCTTCAATGGTCTGAATATATCGAAATATTTCTAAAGGAATATAACTTGGGGCAACTCTATCAATCGATCAGTGCTATTGCCAAGGACATAGACCGCCTTGAAACTTCATGAGTTGTGACTAAAAATTTAAGAGCGGTACATGTATGCGCACGATAACGCGCCGGGCAATTTTAATGCCCTGCATTGAGAGAAACATTTCTGCTTAAAAAAGAATGCCCCGATAAATCGGGGCATTCTATGAGTCATGACATTGGTCGTTATTTGACCAGCCGCCAGGTGAACGGATACCGATACGGCTGCCCTTCATTGGCCTTCACGCCACCTATGATGGTCAGCACCAGCGCACCGATGGCCACCAGACCGAACAGGAAGAAGCCAATCACCACGATCATCAGCAACAGGCAGATCGCCGAAGCAATCGCCACGGTGATCTGGAAGTTCAGCGCTTCCTTGCCCTGGGCATCGATGAAAGGGTCGGATTCACGCTTGAGCTGCCAGAGTACCAACGGCCCGATCAGCGTGCCAAACGGAATCCAGATCCCCAGCAAGGCGGACAGGTGACAAAACATTGCCCATTGACGCGCCTCTTGGCTCGGCCGAGGCAGCAGGATTTGCTCATCACTCATGACGCTCTCCTTGTTGTCTTGAAGCGGGAATCGATCAGTCGGCCAACGCGGCCTTTTGCAATTCGAAGATCTCGTTCATGCCTTTCTTCGCCAACTCCAGCATAGCGTTCAAATCTTCCGGCTGGAACGGCGCGCCTTCGGCGGTACCCTGGACTTCGATGAAACCGCCGGCGCTGGTCATGACCACGTTCAGGTCGGTCTCGGCGGCGGAGTCTTCCAGGTAATCCAGGTCCAGCACCGGCTCGCCTTGGTACATGCCCACGGACACAGCGGCGATTATTTGCTTGAGCGGGTCGCCGCCCTTGAGGCCGCCGCGCTTCTTGATCACTTTCAAGGCATCGACCAGCGCAACCATGGCCCCGGTGATGGAGGCCGTACGGGTGCCGCCATCGGCCTGGATCACGTCGCAATCGACATACAGCGTCACGTCGCCCAGCTTGGACATGTCCAGCGCAGCGCGCAGCGAACGGCCGATCAGCCGTTGGATTTCCAGGGTACGACCGCCCTGCTTGCCACGGCTGGCCTCACGCTGGTTCCGTTCGCCGGTGGCGCGCGGCAGCATGCCGTATTCGGCGGTCAGCCAGCCCTGGCCCTGGCCCTTGAGGAACCGCGGCACGCCGTTTTCGACGCTGACGGTACAGATGACCTTGGTATCACCGAATTCGACCAGTACAGATCCCTCGGCGTGTTTGGTGTAGTTGCGGGTAATGCGGATCGAGCGAAGCTGATCGGCAGCGCGACCACTTGGACGTTTCATAGGGAACACCTGTACAGAGGACGGAAAACTGCCTGGCATTATAGAGCCGTGAACCGTCAGAGGGCAGTTAAAACGTCACACAGCGCTAAAAAGCTGGCGCGGGCGAGCGCCCTCAAAGCCCCGGCCGACGGGCTGCGCCGCTTTGTTACCGGAGCTGTTTGGGCGCTTGCGCCCCACTGCGCTACAATCCTGCGCCTTTGCTGCCCTCGGGCTTTTATCCACAGATCCCAGGCCCACGACCACCGTCGGGCGGCCTGCATTGCGAGGAACCTCCATGGTGCACAGCATGACCGCCTTCGCCCGCGTCGAAAAAGCCGGGGCCCAAGGCACGCTGAGCTGGGAACTGCGCTCGGTCAACAGCCGTTACCTGGAGCCGCACCTGCGCTTGCCCGAGTCCTTCCGCGACCTGGAAGGCGGTGTGCGCGAAGCGCTGCGCCAGGGCCTGTCCCGGGGCAAGCTGGAATGCACCCTGCGTTTCACCGAAGAAAATACCGGCAAGACCCTGCAAGTGGACCGCGAGCGTGCCGCGCAATTGGTTGCCGCCGCCGAAACCGTCGCCAGCCTGATCAAGAACCCCGCCGCCCTGAACCCGCTGGAGGTCCTGGCCTGGCCCGGCGTGCTGGTGGGTGATGCGAGCGACCCGCAAGCGCTGAACGCCGAGGCGCTGGCGCTGTTCAACCAAGGCTTGCAAGAACTCAAGGCCGGTCGCGAGCGTGAAGGCGCGGAGCTGGCCCGGCTGATCAACGAGCGCCTGGCCTCCATTGAAGAAGACGTCAGCACCCTGCGCGAGCTGGTCCCGCAGATGCTCGCCACCCAGCGCCAGAAAGTCCTTGATCGCTTCGCCGACATGAAGGCCGAGCTGGACCCGCAACGACTGGAACAGGAAATGGTCATGCTCGCGCAAAAGAGCGACGTGGCCGAAGAACTGGATCGCCTGAGCACCCACATCATCGAAGTTCGCCGGGTGCTCAAGTCCGGCGGTGCGGCCGGTCGCCGCCTGGACTTCCTGATGCAGGAGCTCAACCGCGAAGCCAATACACTGGGCTCCAAAGCCTTCGACCCGCGCAGCACCCAGGCGGCGGTCAACCTCAAGGTGTTGATCGAACAAATGCGCGAACAAGTGCAGAACATTGAGTAAGGCTAACCCGACATGACCCACAGCACTGGCACTCTCTACATCATTTCCGCGCCCTCGGGCGCCGGCAAGACCAGCCTGGTCAAGGCCCTGGTCGACGCCGAGCCGCAGATCCGCGTCTCGGTCTCGCACACCACCCGTGCCATGCGCCCGGGCGAAGTGAACGGCGTGAACTATCACTTCGTCGACCGCGAAGAATTCGTGAAAATGGCCGAACACGGCGACTTCCTGGAACGCGCCGAAGTCTTCGGCAACCTCTACGGCACCTCGCAAAGCTATCTGCAGCAGACCCTCGACGAAGGCCATGACCTGATCCTGGAAATCGACTGGCAAGGCGCCGAGCAAGTACGCAAGCTCATGCCCCAGGCCCGTTCGATCTTCATCCTGCCGCCGAGCCAGCAGGCGTTGCGCCAGCGCCTGACCAACCGCGGCCAGGACAGCGACGAAATCATCGAAGGCCGGATGCGTGAAGCGGTCAGCGAAATGAGCCACTACGTCGACTACGATTACCTGATCATCAACGACGATTTCGCCCACGCGCTGGACGACCTGAAGGCGATTTTCCGCGCCAGCCAGCTGCAGCAGAAACGCCAGCAGCAACGTTTCGGTAAATTATTGGCCGAACTGCTGGGCTGAACAGCCCTTCCCAAAACCGCTGCGACGGCTTTACATTGGTACTCGCAGCGCGCCGAGGGGTTTGGTTAAAAAATCAGCGCTTCCCTAAACGCTGGTGTTTTTTTAAACTGTCGAGTCCGCTCGCCCAACCGGGCAGCGCGCATATTGCATTCGCTCCGAGGAATACCATGGCCCGCGTAACCGTTGAAGACTGCCTAGAACACGTGGAAAACCGCTTTGAGCTGGTCATGCTCTCTACCAAGCGTGCCCGTCAACTGGCCACCGGCGGCAAAGAGCCATTGGTCCAGTGGGAAAACGACAAGCCTACCGTGGTAGCGCTGCGTGAAATCGCCGAGGGCCTGATGAGCTACGAGTTCATCGCCAACGCTGAAATCGTCGAAGACGAACCGCTGTTCGCAGCGTTCGAGGACGAGTCCAACGAGGCGGTCTAAGCCTATGCCTGGTCGACGTAGCACGGCGCGGGGTCACAGCGAACGGCAGGAGTCATCATCATGCCGAGCATAGACGCCCTCGCCGATCGCTTATCGGCCTACCTCGGCACGGACCAGGTCAACCTGGTCCGCCGAGCCTATTTCTACGCCGAACAAGCCCACGACGGCCAACGCCGCCGCAGCGGCGAGGCGTACGTCACGCACCCGCTTGCCGTGGCGAACATTCTGGCCGACATGCACATGGACCATCAGAGCCTGATGGCGGCGATGCTGCATGACGTGATCGAAGACACCGGCATTGCCAAGGAAGCGCTGCAAGCGCAGTTCGGCGAAACCGTGGCCGAACTGGTCGACGGGGTCAGCAAGCTGACCCAGATGAACTTCGAGACCAAGGCCGAAGCCCAGGCCGAGAACTTCCAGAAGATGGCCATGGCCATGGCGCGCGACATCCGCGTGATCCTGGTCAAGCTCGCCGACCGCCTGCACAACATGCGCACCCTGGAAGTGCTGTCCGGCGAAAAACGCCGGCGCATCGCCAAGGAAACCCTGGAAATCTACGCCCCCATCGCCAATCGCCTGGGCATGCACGCGATCCGCATCGAGTTCGAAGACCTCGGCTTCAAGGCCATGCACCCGATGCGTTCGGCGCGGATCAACCAGGCCGTCAAGCGCGCCCGGGGCAACCGCAAGGAAATCGTCAACAAGATCGAAGAGTCCCTGAGCCACTGCCTGGCCATCGACGGCATCGAAGGCGAAGTCAGCGGGCGCCAGAAACACCTCTACGGCATCTACAAGAAAATGCGCGGCAAGCGTCGGGCCTTCAACGAGATCATGGACGTCTACGCGTTCCGGATCATCGTCGACAAGGTCGACACCTGCTATCGCGTGCTGGGTGCTGTACATAATTTGTACAAACCGTTGCCGGGGCGCTTCAAGGATTACATCGCGATCCCCAAGGCCAACGGCTACCAGTCGCTGCACACCACGTTGTTCGGCATGCACGGCGTCCCGATCGAAATCCAGATCCGTACCCGCGAAATGGAAGAGATGGCCAACAACGGCATCGCCGCCCATTGGCTCTACAAATCCAGCGGTGACGAACAACCCAAGAGCACCCACGCCCGTGCCCGGCAGTGGGTCAAGGGTGTGTTGGAAATGCAGCAGCGCGCTGGCAATTCCCTGGAATTCATCGAGAGCGTGAAGATCGACCTGTTCCCGGACGAGGTCTATGTCTTCACCCCCAAAGGCCGGATCATGGAGCTGCCCAAAGGCTCCACGGCCGTGGACTTTGCCTATGCGGTGCACACCGACGTCGGCAACAGTTGCATCGCCTGTCGCATCAACCGGCGCCTGGCACCGCTGTCCGAACCGCTGCAAAGCGGCTCCACGGTGGAAATCGTCAGTGCCCCCGGCGCACGGCCCAATCCGGCATGGCTCAACTTCGTGGTCACCGGCAAGGCCCGTACGCACATCCGGCATGCGCTGAAACTGCAACGCCGCTCCGAATCCATCAGCCTCGGCGAACGCCTGCTGAACAAGGTCCTGAACGGTTTCGACAGCTCCCTGGACAAGATCCCGGGCGAGCGCGTGCAGGTGATGCTCCACGAATACCGCCTCGAATTGATCGAAGACCTGCTCGAAGACATCGGCCTGGGCAATCGCATGGCCTATGTCGTCGCCCGCCGCCTGCTTGGCGAAGGCGAACAACTGCCAAGCCCCGAAGGCCCGCTGGCGATTCGTGGCACCGAAGGCCTGGTGCTCAGCTATGCCAAGTGCTGCACGCCGATCCCGGGCGACCCGATTGTCGGCCACCTGTCCGCCGGCAAGGGGATGGTGGTGCACCTGGACAACTGCCGCAACATCAGCGAAATCCGCCACAACCCGGAAAAATGCATCCAGCTCTCCTGGGCCAAGGATGTCACCGGTGAATTCAACGTCGAGCTGCGGGTCGAGCTGGAGCACCAGCGCGGCCTGATCGCGCTGCTGGCCAGCAGCGTCAACGCCGCCGACGGCAATATCGAAAAAATCAGCATGGACGAGCGCGATGGCCGCATCAGCGTCGTCCAATTGGTGGTCAGCGTGCACGACCGTGTGCACCTGGCCCGCGTGATCAAGAAGCTGCGCGCCCTGACCGGCGTTATCCGCATCACCCGCATGCGCGCATAGCGCCTCAATAGCCCTATTCCTTACAAGGAGTCCTCAATGACCAAGACCGTTATCACCAGCGACAAGGCCCCAGCCGCCATCGGCACCTACTCCCAGGCGATCAAGGCCGGCAACACCGTGTACATGTCGGGCCAGATCCCGCTGGACCCGAAGACCATGGAGCTGGTGGAAGGCTTCGAAGCCCAGACCGTGCAGGTGTTCGAAAACCTCAAGGCCGTGGCCGAGGCCGCCGGTGGTTCCTTCAAGGACATCGTCAAGCTGAACATCTTCCTCACCGACCTGAGCCACTTCGCCAAGGTCAACGAGATCATGGGCAAGTACTTTGACCAGCCTTACCCTGCCCGCGCCGCCATTGGCGTGGCGGCCCTGCCAAAGGGCGCGCAGGTTGAGATGGATGCCATCCTGGTCATCGAGTAATAAGGTCGGCGCAGCCTCCCCCGCTGCGCCGTTTTCGTCTTGAAAGGATTCCACCATGCGCAAAGCGCTTGCTTTCTCGCTGCTCGCCCTTTTCCTGGGCGGTTGCGCCAGCGACCCTGCCGACCGTGACATCAGCGGCACCTGGATCAACCAGGCAGCCATCGACGCTGCCGCCAAGGGCGGCCCGCTGCGCGAAGCGCTGCAAGGCTATGGCCCGAACCTGGAATGGGACATCAACACCCGGGCCGGCCAGGCGCGCTACACCAATGGTTTTGAAAACGTCGAAGGCAAGCTGCTGGGCGAAGAAGACGGCACGTGGAAAGTCGATTTCTACGGCAGCTCCGCCAGCGAACTCAAGCGCGACGGCAATCAATTGAGCCAGGCCGCCACCGAGAACGAACCGCAGCAGGTGTTCGACCGCGCGCAACTCCAGGTACCGGAAGGCGCCCCCATCGGTGCCAGTTTCGAACGCGCGCTGTATGCCGCCTACCTGGGCGGCACCTGGAACATCGCCAGCGGCCCCGGCCAGGGCGCCACCGTGCAATTCCAGCCCGACGGCCAGGTCAGCGGCCTGCCGGGCGCCGACCGTTACGCCCTGTGCCTGGCCGGCGATTGCGCCTCCATGAGCGGCGGCAACGACAACATCTGGCTGCAACAGAACGGCCAGGGCAACACCTGGATCTTTGCCCGCAATGGCAAGACCCTGGAAATTTTCCAGACCGTGAACGCGGCGCTGGCCGATGAAATGCCATCGTTCACGCCGGGCAACCGGCAGTGGGTGCTCGAAAAGCAGTAGCCCGATACCTTGAGGGAGCGAGCTTGATCGCGATAGCGGTATAACAGCCAACCTTGATGTTGACTGTCAGGGCCTCATCGCGAGCAAGCTCGCTCCCACAGTTTGTTTTGGGGGGTGTCAGGCGAATCAGCAGCGCCCTTCCAGAATCGCCGCATACCCCTCGCGAAAACTCCGATAACGCGGCGACCAGCCCAGGGCCTTGGCCCGGGCGTTGCTGCAGCGTTTGCTACCGGCGCGGCGGACGCTGGCGTTTTCGGCCCATTGGGTGACACCCAGGTAGTCGCGCAGCCAGCCCACCACGTCGGCCAACGCGGCGGGAGCGTCATCGACGCCGATGTAGCAGTCTTCCAGGGGCTTGCCCTGGCGATCGGCTTCCAGCAGAAAGGCCAGCAGGCCCGCCGCGTCGTCGGCGTGGATGCGGTTGGCGTACAGGGGCGGATCCTCCACCACGCTGTAGCCCTGGCGTACCTGGTTCAGCAGCCATTCGCGGCCCGGCCCATAGATGCCGGTCAGGCGCACGCGGCTGGCGGGTATGCCACTGTCCAGGGCCACTTGTTCGGCTTCGAGCATCAGCCGGCCGGAATAGCCACCGGCCACGGTGGGCGAGGTTTCATCGACCCATTCCCCCGCCTGCTGCCCATACACACTGCTGCTGGACACGAACAGCAGGCGCTTGGGCCGTTGCCCGTGCTGCTGCAACCAGCCCAACACATGCTGCAAGCCTTCGACATAAGCCGTGCGATAGCCCGCTTCGTCATGGTCGGTGGCCGCGGCGCTGTACACCAGGTAATCCAGCGACCCGGTGGGCCAATCGGCAGGACATTGCTCGCTGAACAAATCCCCCGCCACCCCGATGACGCCGGCCGGCAGGCTCGAAACCGTACGCCGCAGGCCATGGACCTGCCAATGTGCGGCCAATAACTGGCGGGCCAGGCGGCCGCCGATATCACCGCAGCCGGCGATCAAAACAGAAGGCGCGGACATCAAGAACTCCTCTGGCAAAGCCGCAGACTAGCCTCCGAGATGGACGAGCGGCTAGCCATCGGACAAAAAAAGTAACTGTATTACTTTTGTTAACAAGAATTACTTGCAATAATGCCTGCCACTTTTGTTCTCGGCCCACGAGGCCTGGAAGAACATCAACCTTCTTTTTTTCTCAGGTCCGGCCAGCATGAAACGCTCTCTATCCCCCGCTTCGCCAACCAACCGACCTCGTGCCTGGAGCACGGTAGCCGCCCTGCTGTTCAGCCTGCTGCTGGCGCCTGTCGCCGCGCTCGCCGATGCGCAGACGCCCGCCACGTCCCCAGCCACAACCCCGGCCGCCGTCCAGGCACCGGCAGACCCGGCCGCTCCCGCTGCGACGCCGGTCGCCACCGATCCGGCCCAAGCCGTCGAGGCCCAGGCACCTGAAGCGCTCGAAGCCGACAACTCGCTGGGCATGGCCCACGACCTGTCGTCATGGGGCATGTACAAGAACGCCGACATCATCGTGAAAATCGTGATGATCGGCCTGGCCATCGCCTCGATCATCACCTGGACCATCTGGATTGCCAAAGGCTTCGAGCTATTGGGTGCCAAGCGTCGCCTGCGCGGTGAAATCGCCGCCCTGAAAAAAGCCGCCACCCTCAAGGAAGCCAGCGCCACCGCCGCGAAGGAAGGCACCCTCGCCAACCTGCTGGTGCATGACGCGCTCGAAGAGATGCGCCTGTCGGCCAACAGCCGCGAGAAAGAAGGCATCAAGGAGCGCGTGAGTTTCCGCCTGGAGCGTCTGGTCGCCGCCTGCGGTCGCAACATGAGCAGCGGCACCGGCGTGCTCGCCACCATCGGTTCCACCGCCCCCTTCGTCGGCCTGTTCGGCACCGTGTGGGGCATCATGAACAGCTTCATCGGCATCGCCAAGACCCAGACCACCAACCTCGCCGTCGTCGCTCCAGGCATCGCCGAAGCCCTACTGGCAACGGCACTGGGCCTGGTCGCGGCCATTCCAGCCGTGGTGATCTACAACGTCTTCGCCCGCTCCATTGCCGGCTACAAGGCCCAGGTCTCCGACGCTTCGGCGCAAGTCCTGCTGCTGGTCAGCCGTGACCTCGATCACCTGCCGTCCGAGCGCAGCTCGCAACCGCACATGGTGAAAGTGGGGTAATCGGCCATGGGCCTGCATTTGAAAGAAGGCGCAGACGACGATCTGGCCGAGAACCACGAAATCAACGTCACGCCGTTCATCGACGTGATGCTGGTGCTGTTGATCATCTTCATGGTGGCCGCCCCGCTGGCCACCGTGGACATCAAGGTCGACCTGCCGGCGTCGACGGCCAAGCCTTCGCCGCGGCCGGAAAAACCGGTGTTCCTCAGCGTCAAGGCCGACCAGCGCCTGTTCCTGGGTGAAGACGAGGTCAAGGCCGACACCCTCGGCGCGACCCTCGACGCCAAGACCCAGGGCAAGAAAGACACGACGATCTTCTTCCAGGCCGATAAAGGCGTGGACTACGGCGACCTGATGAGCGTGATGGATGCACTGCGAAGCGCCGGCTACCTGAAGGTCGGCCTGGTCGGACTCGAGACGGCGCCCAAGAAATGATCACGACGCGCCAAAAGCTGACGCGTTACAGCGGTAGCCTGGTGGTGGTACTGGGCGTGCATGCGCTCGCCATCGCCCTGGCGCTGAACTGGACCTCGCGCGCGCCCATCGAGTTGCCACCCCAGGCGATGATGGTCGAACTGGCGCCAGTGCCAGCCCCGCCACCGCCGGCACCGCCAAAAGTCGTCACACCGCCGCAGCCGCCCGAGCCGGTCGAAGAGCTGCCGCTGCCCAAGCTTGCCGAAGCGCCGAAGCCGGAAATCGCCGTGCCCAAGCCGGTCAAGCCCAAGCCCAAGCCTCAACCGCCCAAACCCAAGCCCGTGGTCGAGAAAAAGCCGGAGCCGCCGAAGGAACTGCCGTCGGAGCCGAAACCGAGCGACACCCAGCCGACCCAGGCACCGACCGAGAAGTCCGCGCAACCGGCGCCCGGCCCGTCACCGGCGCAAATGGCCGCCAAGGCCAATTGGCAGGGCACGCTGCTGGCGCACTTGGGCAAGTACAAGAAGTACCCGCCCAGGGCCCAGCAAATGAACAAGGAAGGCACCAACCGCTTGCGTTTCGTGGTGGATGCCGACGGCAACGTGCTGTCATTCGAGTTGGTGGGCAGTTCCGGCACGGAGTTGCTGGACCGGGCCACCCTGGAAATGATCCGCCGCGCCCAACCGCTGCCCAAGCCACCGGCGGAGTTGCTGACCAACGGCACCATCGAACTGACGGCACCGTTTGTGTACTCCATCGACAAGCGCCGGCGCTGATCGCATATTTGCAAGCCCCTTAACAGGGGCTTTTTTGTTTCTGGTGAAGAGGCCTTCTGGAGCAAAGACAAAATGTGGGAGCCGCGGCATCTGTGGGCACCAGGGCATCTGTGGGAGCAAAGCTTGCTCGCGATACAGGCACCTCGGCTCCAGCGAACACCGCGTCAACTTCATCGCGGGCAAGCCTTGCTTCCACAGACAATTCCATATCCTTGAATAAATCCCTGACCACACACACATTCGACAGTGTCACACCGCGCCCCCAGTCTGATAACGTGCGTCTATCGATTGCAGCCGGTATGCTTGGCTCGCAACTTCACGGACGCTCGCCATGACCCTCACAGAATTACGCTACATCGTGACCCTCGCCCAAGAGCAGCATTTCGGCCATGCGGCCGAGCGTTGCCACGTCAGCCAGCCGACGCTATCGGTGGGCGTGAAAAAACTTGAAGACGAACTCGGTGTACTGATTTTCGAGCGCAGCAAAAGCGCCGTGCGCCTGACCCCGGTGGGTGAAGGCATCGTCGCCCAGGCACAAAAGGTCCTGGAGCAGGCCCAAGGCATCCGCGAACTGGCCCAGGCCGGCAAGAACCAACTGACCGCCCCGCTGAAAGTCGGCGCGATCTACACCGTCGGCCCATACCTGTTCCCGCACCTGATTCCACAACTGCACCGGGTCGCCCCGCAGATGCCGTTGTACATCGAAGAAAACTTCACCCACGTGCTGCGCGACAAGCTGCGCAACGGCGAGCTGGACGCGATCATCATCGCCCTGCCGTTCAACGAAGCCGACGTCCTGACCCTGCCGCTCTACGACGAACCCTTCTACGTTCTGATGCCGGCAGAGCACCCCTGGACCCAGAAAAAAACCATCGACGCGGCCCTGCTCAACGACAAGAGCCTGCTGCTGCTCGGCGAAGGCCATTGCTTCCGCGACCAGGTGCTCGAAGCCTGCCCGACCCTGACCAAGGGCAGCGAAGGGGCCAAGCACACCACGGTGGAGTCCAGCTCCCTGGAAACCATTCGCCACATGGTCGCATCCGGCCTGGGCATCTCGATCCTGCCGCTGTCGGCGGTGGACAGCCACCATTACTCCCCCGGCGTGATCGAAGTCCGCCCGCTGACGCCGCCCGTGCCGTTCCGTACCGTCGCCATCGCCTGGCGCGCCAGTTTCCCGCGGCCCAAGGCCATCGAAATCCTCGCCGACTCGATCCGCCTGTGCTCCGTGGCCAAGCCGCCCGCTGGCAAGTAAGCCGCTGTCATGACTGAGCTGTCGAAGGTGCCGGTCACGACACTCAAGGGTGTCGGTGAAGCCATGGCCGAGAAATTGGCCAAGGTCGGCCTGGAAACCCTCCAGGACCTGCTGTTCCACCTGCCGTTGCGCTACCAGGACCGCACCCGCGTGGTGCCCATCGGCCATCTGCGTCCGGGACAGGACGCGGTGATCGAAGGCACCGTCAGCGGCGCCGACGTGGTCATGGGCCGCCGCCGCAGCCTGGTGGTGCGCCTGCAGGACGGCACCGGCGGGCTCAGCCTGCGCTTCTATCACTTCAGCAATGCGCAAAAGGAAGGCCTCAAGCGTGGCACCCGCGTGCGCTGCTACGGCGAGGCACGGCCCGGGGCTTCGGGGCTGGAGATCTATCACCCGGAATACCGCAGCATTACCGGCGACGAACCGCCGCCCGTGGATGAAACCCTGACCCCGGTCTATCCGCTCACCGAAGGCCTGACCCAGCAACGCCTGCGCCAGCTCTGCCAGCAAACCCTGACATTGCTCGGCCCCAGCAGCCTGCCCGACTGGCTGCCCACGGAACTGGCCCGGGACTACCACTTGGCGCCGCTGGCCGACGCGATCCGCTACCTGCATCATCCACCCGCCGACGCCGACGTGGACGAACTCGCCCTCGGCCATCACTGGGCCCAGCATCGCCTGGCGTTCGAAGAGCTGCTGACTCACCAACTGTCCCAGCAACGCCTGCGCGAGAGCCTGCGTTCCCTGCGCGCCCCGGCCATGCCCAAGGCCAGGGACCTGCCGGCCCGTTACCTGGCCAACCTCGGCTTCACCCCCACAGGCGCCCAGCAACGGGTCGGCAACGAAATCGCCTACGACCTGAGCCAGCCCGAGCCAATGCTGCGGCTGATCCAGGGCGATGTCGGCGCCGGCAAGACCGTGGTCGCCGCCCTCGCCGCGCTGCAGGCCTTGGAGGCGGGTTATCAGGTGGCGCTGATGGCGCCCACCGAGATCCTCGCCGAACAACACTTCATCACCTTCCAGCGCTGGCTCGAACCGCTGGGCATCGAAGTCGCCTGGCTGGCCGGCAAGCTCAAGGGCAAGAACCGCGCCGCCGCCCTGGCGCAGATCGCCGAGGGCGCACCGATGGTGGTCGGCACCCATGCGCTGTTCCAGGACGAAGTGCAGTTCAAGAATCTGGCCCTGGTGATCATCGACGAACAGCACCGCTTCGGCGTGCAACAGCGCCTGGCCCTGCGGCAGAAAGGCGTCGGTGGGCGGATGTGCCCTCATCAATTGATCATGACCGCCACGCCGATCCCGCGGACCCTGGCGATGAGCGCCTACGCCGACCTCGACACCTCGATCCTCGACGAACTGCCTCCCGGCCGCACGCCGGTCAATACCGTGTTGGTCACCGATACCCGACGGGTGGAAGTGATCGAGCGCGTGCGCAGCGCCTGTGCCGAGGGTCGGCAGGCCTATTGGGTGTGTACGTTGATCGAAGAATCGGAAGAACTGACCTGCCAGGCGGCCGAAACCACCTTCGAGGACCTCACCGCCGCCCTCGGCGAATTGAAGGTCGGGTTGATCCACGGCCGCATGAAGCCCGCCGAGAAAGCCGCGGTGATGGCTGAATTCAAGGCCGGCGCCCTGCAACTGCTGGTCGCCACCACGGTGATCGAGGTGGGCGTCGACGTGCCCAATGCCAGCTTGATGATCATCGAAAACCCCGAGCGCCTGGGCCTGGCGCAGTTGCACCAGCTGCGCGGCCGGGTGGGCCGGGGCAGCGCCGCCAGCCATTGCGTCTTGCTCTATCACCCGCCGCTGTCGCAGATCGGCCGCCAACGGCTGGGGATCATGCGCGAAACCAACGACGGTTTCGTCATCGCCGAAAAAGACCTCGAATTGCGTGGCCCCGGTGAAATGCTCGGCACACGCCAGACAGGTCTGCTTCAATTCAAGGTAGCCGACCTGATGCGCGACGCCGATCTGCTCCCCGCCGTACGCGACGCCGCCCAGGCCCTGCTGGAACGCTGGCCCGACCACGTCAGCCCGCTGCTGGATCGCTGGCTGCGTCATGGGCAGCAATACGGCCAAGTGTGAGCACGCGCTCAGTTTTCCAGACCCGCGTGCAGGACAAGCTGGTTATACTGACCAACTTGTAGGAAAACGGATACAGACCATGACAGAAGCTGCCCTCGTCCCCGAAGCCCCGCACGCTCCGTCTGTTATTCGGCTGTTGCTCGAGAAATTGGGCATCGGCTATGACGAAGTACTCGAACGACCCGGCCTGAACCCTGCCCGCAAAGTGCAGGCGGTGTTGCTGCACGATGCCGTTGGCGCGCTCATGGTGCTGTTTCCGCAAAGCCAGCTGCTGGACCTCAACCGCCTGGCCGAACTCACCGGCCGCAAGCTCACGGCGGTGCCGACCGAACGCCTGGAGCGCATGCTCGGCAAACACAGCCTGAGCCTGCTGCCCGGGCTGCCGGCGCTGACCAGCTCACCGTGCCTGTACGAAGAAAGCCTGCTGCGCGAACCGAAGCTGCTGATCAACTCCGGCGAGCCGGGGCTGCTGCTGGAAGTGACCAGCGAAGCGTTCAAGACCATGCTCACCAAGGCCAGCGCCGCGACGTTCGGCGAAGCCGTGAGCAACATCACCCCCAACCTGGACCGCCCGCACGACGACCGCGCGGAAATCACCCAGGCGGTGCAGGCGTTCACCGCCCGGCGTATCCAGCAGCGGCTGGAAGAAACCATCGAGATCCCGCCACTGGCTGAAACTGCGCAAAAAATCATCAAGCTGCGGGTCGACCCTGACGCCACCATCGATGACATCACCGGCGTGGTGGAAACCGACCCGGCCCTGGCCGCGCAAGTGGTGAGCTGGGCCGCCTCGCCCTACTACGCGTCGCCGGGCAAGATTCGCTCAGTGGAAGACGCCATCGTGCGGGTACTGGGCTTCGACCTGGTGATCAACCTGGCGCTGGGCCTGGCCCTGGGCAAGACCCTGAGCCTGCCCAAGGACCACCCGCAACACACCACGCCGTACTGGCACCAGTCGATCTACACCGCCGCCGTGATCGAAGGCCTGACCCGCGCCATGCCGCGCGCCCAGCGGCCCGAAGGCGGCCTGACCTACCTGTCCGGCCTGCTGCACAACTTCGGCTACCTGCTGCTGGCCCACGTGTTCCCGCCGCACTTCTCGCTGATCTGCCGGCACCTGGAGGTCAACCCGCACCTGTGCCACAGCTACGTGGAACAACACCTGCTGGGCATCAGCCGCGAGCAGATCGGCGCCTGGCTGATGCGCTACTGGGACATGCCCGAAGAACTGGCCACCGCCCTGCGCTTCCAGCACGACCCGCATTACGACGGCGAATTCGCCGCCTACCCGAACCTGGTGTGCCTGGCCGTGCGCCTGCTGCGGGCCCGCAGCATCGGCTCGGGCCCGGATGAAGACATCCCGGATGCCCTGCTCGAACGCGTGGGCCTGACCCGGGAAAAGGCCAACGACGTGGTCAGCAAGGTGCTGGAAGCTGAAGTGTTGTTGCGGGAACTGGCTTCGCAGTTCAGCCACGGCTGAATCCGGTACTCGATGAAGCCAACCTGACCGCAACGGGTTGGCGAGCTTTGTGTGGCGAGGGAGCTTGCTCCCGCTCGGCTGCGCAGCAGTCGTAAAACCGCCTGTCGCGGTCCGCCTGGAGGGTTGCGTTCACCACTTGGGGCCGCTTCGCGACCCAGCGGGAGCAAGCTCCCTCGCCACGGGTTCTCGGCTAGGCCTTCTTGGCTTTCTTCGGCTTCAAGTACTTGGTCAGCCCCTGGAACCAGATCACCAGCGCCGGGTTGCCCTTGATCTGGATCGACTTGTCCTGGATCCCTGTCATGAACGCCAACTGCTTGTTCTTGGCCTGCATCGTGGCGAAGCCATAGGCGGCGTCCTTGAAGGCGATGGCAAAGGCCGGGGTCGGATAAGTGCCGGACTGGCTGGTGATGCGCTGGTTTTTCACGGTGAAATGCCGGGCGACCTTGCCGTCCAGGGTTTGCAGCTGGAACACCAGCTCCTTGTCGCCCAACTGCTGCTGGAACGCCGGATTGGTCCGGCTGGCCTTGCCCATCAACAACCCCAGCATCCACAGCAGAAAACGAAATTTCATGGGCACAGCCTCGTGAGAAAAGATCAATGGCTGGCAGTTTAGCGATTCTTCGGCACAACGCCATCATCGGATCGCATTATCGGAAGATAAGCTGGTTTTCGCGAAAGATGACTGCCAAGTCACGAAACCTGAAGTCAAAAGATCGCAGCCTTCGGCAGCTCCTACATCGGTTTCTGTAGGAGCTGCCGAAGGCTGCGATTTTTTGATCCCTTTCCCCTGCCCAACCCTCGGACATTTCCTTCAACACGCCGGGCTGTTCGTGAACTAGGCAGGGCTCTGGGGCACCGCTAACCTTTGTTCGTCATCGCAAAAAACGGTGACACGGACGTGCAAGTCCGAACTAGGAACGCATTCGTTATGGCTATTCGCCGAGCATTTTTCTATGCTCGCCGACTGTTATGGCGGCTGCGCGTGGGAGACCTTCGGGTCTGCCGGGTTCCTGGACCGGTCTTGCACACCTACGTACAGCTGCCACCCATTTTCCGACGTGCAATCGGAGGGTGCCGGCTCCACTTCCAGGAAGTTTCATCATGTTCGAAGCAACTCCGAATCCTCCGCAAAACGGCCACAGATCCCGCGTCGAAGCGCAAGAAGAAAAAAAGCTCGAAGACGCCGCCACTCGCGCCCTCGATTACTACCTCAACCCCAAACCCTCTGCCCCACCCGAAACCGATAAAAGCCACCTCTTCATCGTTGCTCCTCACATCGACACCGAAACCCTGCTCGCCAACGCCTCCGAAGACCTGCTGTCCATCAGCACCATCGCCGCCGACCTGGCTGACGACGTGGATGACTCACGCCGCTGCATCGCCCTGGCAATCAGCCGCATGGCCGATGGGGTGCAGTTGTTGGTCGAGCGGGCGTTGGATCATCTGGAAACCAGGGAGATAGCGGCGCCTGATGCCAAGGGATAGCGCTTGCATTGATGCAGGCTGAGCCGACGCCATCGCGAGCAGGCTCGCTCCCACAATTGGATCGGGGAGGGCCAAAGAGCCAGGTCGGCTATAAGGCCGCCTCGGCGGGCTTTTGATCTGGGGGCCCCGTTGACCACGCTGGCCGAACGTAGGTATTGCGCAGTGGGCACCTCGGCATGGATGCCGAGGTAGCCGCGCTGGGCCATGGATGGCCCTTCGCGGCGGCCCACGGAGCAATGCCGGAGTGAGGGCACACCGAGCCTAGGCGAGGTGCCGAGTGGTGGGGCAATGTACGGGACAACCACATGGGTTACAAAAAAGTGCATTCACATAGGTGACACTTTTATTGAAACATAGCCGTTCTTTGCGTCCCTGGCATTGACGTGACCTAGGATCACCGGACCGAAGATCACATTCCATACCCCGTCCTTGATCATCTCCATTCCAATGTTCTGATGCCTGAGCAGATTCCCCACGTATATCCGCAGACCGGCTCGATTAATAATTCC
>NZ_FMXV01000056.1:0-9417 GCF_900104425.1 Pseudomonas sp. NFACC13-1
GGCATGGTCAGATCCTCGCGAAATCGACCCTGCCAGTTAAAAACTGTTACCTATGTGCGTGAACTGATTCGTAACCCATGTGGGTGAGTCATACCTGGTAGCCCTTGATCCGCTGCATCTGTACTCCTTGGAAAAGAGGCCGAACCCTCGCCGTTTGCCGCGGGTCAGAGCCTTTACATGCGCGTTAAAGAGGAAAACAGCCATGAAAAACGCTGAAACCCCGGTCATCAAAGTGGTGCTCTATGGTGCCATGAGCAGCCTCGGCAGTGCGTTGATGGCTGAAATGTTGCGGCGCCAGCATGAGGTCATCGCCATTCTCGACGATCTTACCGCCCTGGCTCCACGCCCGGGCCTGCGGACCAAGACCGGCGATCTTTTCGACCCGGAGCGGGTCAAGCAAAGCGTTGCCGGTGCCAGCGCCGTGGTGTGCCTGTTGAACGCGCCGGGGTTGCCGATGAACAGCGAACAAGTGGAGCGCACCTTGATTCCTGGCCCGGTGGAGCAAGTCCTGGCGGTGGATGCCCTGATCGCCGGCATGCAGGCGGTGAACGTGCCCCGGTTGTTCCTGATCGGCGACTTCGCCGTGCTCGACGAAGAGCAGGCCGACGACGATTTGCAGCGCCATGCCGCCGAAGAAGTGCTCGACGCCCTCAAGAACAGCACCTTGCAGTGGACCTTGGTCAACGCCCCTTACGCCGCGCCTGGCCTGGGCATCGAGCATTTCAGCCAGGTCAGCACCAGCCTCGAACCCGGCATGGCCGAATCCCTGGAGCGGCTCAACCGCGTGGCGGTCGGCATCGCTGACGAACTGCACTTGAACCTGCATGTGGGCGAGCATGTCAGCTTTGTCGCCGCCCACTAGCTGTCGACATCCGTGGCGAGGGAGCTTGCTCCCGCTGGGCTGCGAAGCAGCCCCAAAAACATGGCGCTCGCCACGGCCTCAAACCGCAATCGAAGGCAACGGCAATCCCGTGAGCGATTCAGCACTGTTGGCCTGTTCTTCCATCAGCCAATCGACGAATTGCCTGATCAACACACCGCGTCGTTTACGCTGGGGCAAGACCACGTAATACCCCAGCCGCGACAGCACCGTTTCGGCGATCGGACGACACAGCAGCCCCTGGGCCAATAAGTTATCCACAAGGTGTCGCCAGCCGATGGCGACGCCTTGGCCACCAATCGCCGCCTGGATGAGGAGCGTGTAGTTGTCGAAGCGCAATTGCCCGGGGGCTGGCGGCGAGGTGATGCCCAGCTCGCGGAATACGCCGCTCCAATCGAACCAGCTGTTGCTGTTGCTCGCGCGCAGGTGCAGCAATGGAAATTCCGCCAAGGCCCGGGCGGGCAAGGGCAGGGGACGCTCCTTGAGCAGCAGCGGGCTGCACACCGGAAAGACTTCTTCGCTGAACAGCCAGCGACTTTCGCCTTGTTTGAAGCGACCGTCGCCGAAAAGAACGGCAACGTCGATATCGGTCCGCAGCATGTTGTGGTTGCGTTCGCTGGTCACCAGGCTCACGTCCACCTGGGGGTTGGCCGCGTGAAAGCGATGCAGGCGCGGCATCAGCCAGTAAGCGGCGAAGGCGAAGTCCGTGGCGACCTGCAGCACCTCATGCTGCTGTTGGGCGGTGATCGCGCTCAGCCCGGCATCGATGCTTTGCAAACCGGCCTGCACCTGCTCGAACAGGATCGTCCCGGCCTCGGTCAGTTCGATGCCCCGGTAGATCCGGTCGAACAGCCGTGTGCCCAGTTGTTCTTCCAGGCGCTTGATCTGCTGGCTGATGGCCGGTTGCGTGGTGCCCAGCTCAATCGCCGCCGCCGTGAAGCTTTGTTGGCGGGCCGCGGCTTCAAAGGCACGGAACAGTTCCAGGGACAGGCTACCCAGGGCGTCATACATAAGCTGTGCTTATCCTAGTCATTATCCTGCATGGGCTTTACCCCAAAACCCGGGGGCTACATGCTCGATCGCAGCACTATCGCATAACTGCCTACTATGGAATGCCGCGAATACATGAAGCGCAAGAACATTCTTTTCATCATGGCCGATCAAATGGCCGCGCCAATGTTGCCGATCTACGGTCCTTCGCCGATCAAGCTGCCGAACCTGTCGCGCCTGGCCGCCGAGGGCGTGGTGTTCGACGCCGCCTATTGCAACAGCCCGCTGTGCGCGCCGTCGCGTTTCACGTTGGTGAGCGGCCAGTTGCCCAGCAAGATCGGCGCCTACGACAACGCGGCGGATTTTCCTGCGGACGTGCCGACCTACGCCCATTACCTGCGTCGCCTCGGCTATCGCACAGCGTTGTCCGGCAAGATGCACTTTTGCGGTCCCGACCAACTGCACGGCTACGAAGAGCGCCTGACCAGCGACATTTACCCGGCCGACTACGGCTGGGCAGTGAACTGGGACGAGCCGGACGTGCGGCCGAGCTGGTACCACAACATGTCGTCGGTGTTGCAGGCCGGCCCTTGCGTGCGCACCAACCAGCTGGATTTCGATGAAGAAGTGGTGTTCAAGGCCCAACAGTACCTGTTCGACCACATCCGCGAAGACGGTGACCAGCCGTTCTGCCTCACCGTATCGATGACCCACCCACACGACCCGTACACGATTCCCAAGGCGTTCTGGGATTTGTATGACGACAACGACATTCCGTTGCCGCAGACCCCGGCGCAAACGGACCTCGATCCACATTCCCAGCGGCTGCTGAAGGTCTATGACCTGTGGGACAAGCCGCTGCCTGTGGATAAGATCCGTGATGCCCGCCGCGCCTATTTCGGCGCGTGCAGCTACATCGACAGCAATGTCGGCAAGCTGCTGCAGACCCTGGAAGATACCGGTCTGCTGGACGACACGATCATCGTCTTCTCCGGCGATCATGGAGACATGCTCGGCGAAAAAGGCCTGTGGTACAAAATGCACTGGTTCGAAATGGCTGCCCGCGTACCGTTGCTCATCAGCGCACCGGGGCAGTTCGCCAGCGGCCGGGTGGGTGCGGCGGTGTCCACCGCCGACCTGCTGCCGACCCTGGTGGAACTGGCCGGCGGTACGCTGGAACCCGGTTTGCCTCTGGATGGCCGTTCGCTGGTGCCGCATCTGCAAGGGCAGGGCGGGCATGACGAAGTCTTCGGTGAATACATGGCCGAAGGCACCATCAGCCCCCTGATGATGATCCGTCGTGGCCCGTGGAAATTCATCTACAGCGAAGATGACCCGTGCCTGCTGTTCGACGTGCGCAACGATCCCAAGGAGTTGGAAGATCTCAGCCAGTCTCCCGAGCATCGATCCCTGTTCGCCGATTTTCTCGCCGAGGCGCGCGCCAAGTGGGATATTCCGGTTATTCACCAACAGGTGCTCGCCAGCCAGCGCCGCCGCCGTTTTGTCGCCCAGGCGCTGACCCTGGGCAAACTCAAGAGCTGGGACCACCAGCCGCTGGTGGACGCCAGCCAGCAGTACATGCGTAACCACATCGATCTCGACGATCTGGAGCGCAAGGCCCGTTATCCACAACCCTGCCAAAACCAATAACGTAAGGGCAAGCACATGCAAAAGTTATCCACAGTACTGACCGCTGGGCTGTTGGCGTTGAGCAGTGTTTCGGCGTGGGCCGAGCAGAGCTGCGAGACCGTGAAAATGGCTGACCCGGGCTGGAGTGACATCGCCGCGACCAACGCCATTACCGGTTTTCTGTTGGATGGCATGGGCTACAAGGCCAAGGTCGACACCCTCGCGGTGCCGATCACCTTCGGTGGCCTCAAGGACGGCCAGGTGGATGTGTTCCTGGGTAACTGGATGCCGGCGCAGCAGGGCTTCTATGACAAATTCGTGGCCACGGGCGATGTCACGCAACTGGCCAAGAACCTCGACGGCACCGAATTCACCCTGGCGGTCCCGGACTACGTCTGGGACGCCGGTGTGCATGACTTTGCCGACCTGAACAAATTCGCCGACAAGTTCGAGAAGAAGATCTACGGTATCGGTTCCGGCGCCCCGGCCAACCTCTCCCTGAAAGAAATCATCAAGACCAATGACTTCGGCATGGGCGAGTGGAAACTGGTGGAGTCCAGCGAGCAGGCGATGCTGGCGGAAGTCTCCCGGGCGGTGAAGAAACAGAAGTTCGTGACCTTCCTGGGCTGGACGCCGCACCCGATGAACGTGCAGTTGAAAATGCATTACCTCAAGGGCGGCGAGAAGTATTTCGGCGATACGGGCAGCGTCTATACCCTGACCCGCAAGGGTTATGCACAGGCCTGCCCGAACGTTGGCAAGCTGTTGACCAACCTCAGCTTCACCCAGGAAATGGAGAACAGCATCATGGCCGAGGTGGTGAACAACAAAGTCAGCAACGCCGATGCGGCCAAGGCCTGGATCAAGGCCAACCCGGCGGTGCTGGACAAGTGGCTGGACGGCGTGAAGACCGTGGATGGCAAGGATGCGTTGGCGGCGGTGAAGGCCAAGCTCTGACAGCCGCGCTGCTTTGCGGGCGCGGAGCACTGTAGAGAGGAAATCCATGTGGGAGCAAGGCTTGCCCGCGATGAAGACGACTCGGTCTTTCAGAGACCGAGGTGCCTGTTTCGCGAGCAAGCTTTGCTCCCACATAAATCCCCTCGCCACAGGGAGAACGGTGCCCGGTCCTGATACCCTTGCCCCATTCCCCCATCCTTGAGGCCCCATGGCAATCCCCACGCGCCATTCACTCTTTCCGTTCCTGAGCTGGCTGCCCCGGCAAACCCGCGCCAGTGTCGGCCGTGACCTGATCGTTGGCCTGAGTGGTGCGATTCTCGCGTTGCCGCAGTCCATTGCCTACGCCCTGATCGCCGGCCTGCCACCTGAGTACGGTCTGTACGCGGCGATTGTTCCCGTTTTGATCGCCTGCCTCTGGGGTTCGTCGTGGCACTTGATCTGCGGTCCAACGGCGGCCATCTCCATTGTCCTGTACGCCACCGTCAGCCCTCTGGCGGTACCCGCCAGCCAGGACTACATCACCTTGATCCTGCTGCTGACAGTCCTGGCGGGGATTTTCCAGTGGCTGCTGGGGCTGTTGCGTTTCGGCGCGCTGGTGAATTTCGTCTCCCACTCGGTGGTGCTGGGTTTCACCCTGGGGGCGGCGGTGGTGATCGCATTGGGGCAGTTGCCGAACCTGCTGGGCCTCGATTTGCCCAATGAAGCCACGGCATTGAAGGGCCTGCTGACGTTGGTCAGCCATATCGAGGCTGTGGATAAACCGTCATTGCTGCTGGGTTTGGGCACGCTGCTCCTGGGCGTGGTGCTCAAGCGCTTGCTGCCGCGCTGGCCGAGCCTGTTGATAACGTTGGTCATCAGCAGCCTGGTGGTCTGGTTGTGGCCGGCGATGTTCGGGCATGTGGCGCTGGTCAGCGCCTTTGCCGGGCGCCTGCCGCCGCTCACGCTGCTGCCGCTGGACCTGGAACTGATCCTGCGCTTGCTGCCCGGGGCCGTCGCGGTGGGCATGCTCGGGCTGGTCACCAGCCTGTCCATCGCCCGTTCGTTGTCGGTACGTTCCGGGCAATTGCTCGATGCGAATCAGGAGGTGAGGGCGCAGGGGCTTTCCAACCTCGTTGGCGGATTTTTCTCTGGATCCTTGTCGGCCGGTTCCTTCACCCGTTCCGGCCTCAGTTATGAAGCCGGCGCCTGCTCGCCCCTGGCCGGGGTGTTCTCGGCCTTGTGGGTGGCGTTGTTCGCGGTCGCCGGGGCGAAACTGATCGCGCACATCCCGATTCCGGCCATGGCCGGCAGCATCCTGCTGATCGCCTGGGGGCTGGTGGACCACCGTGGTATCCGGGCGTTGTACCGCGTGAGCCGCGCCGAATTCATGGTGATGAGCCTGACCTGCCTGGCCACGTTGCTGCTGGAACTGCAGACCGCCATTTACGCCGGCGTACTGGCCTCGCTGTTCTTCTACCTCAAGCGCACCTCACAGCCGCGGGTGCAGCACTTTCGCGAGGGGGAGGCGGAGATCCTGCGGGTGGGAGGCTCGATCTTTTTCGGCGCTAGCCATTACCTGCAAGTACGCCTGCAACGGTTGCAGGCGCAGCGGGTGGTCATCGATGCCCAGCAGATCAACTTCATTGATTATTCCGGGGTGGAAATGCTCCACCAGGAAGCCCGGCGCCTGCGCGGCCAGGGGCGTAGCCTGACCTTGCGCAAGGCCAGGCCCCAGGTGGTGGAGGAGTTGTTGAAGCTGGAAGGACCGGAACATTGCCCGATCCATTTTGAGGATTAAAAACTGTAGGGGACTTGAGGCAGCACATACCTGTGGCGAGGGGATTTATCCCCGTTGGGGCGCGAAGCGGCCCTGCTTTTTTGGGACTGCTTCGCAGTCCAACGGGGATAAATCCCCTCGCCACAACAGCCTGAAGCCTACAGCGCGAGCTGGCGGCGCAGCTCGGCCAGCACCGGCGCGGTGTCCGGGCGTACCCCGCGCCACAGGTAGAACGCTTCGCCCGCCTGTTCGGCAAGCATGCCCAGGCCATCCATCGCCACCGCCGCCCCGTGCGCACTGGCCCAACGGCAGAATGAAGTCGGTTCCTTGCCATACATCATGTCGTAGCAGACCGTCTTGCCGGGCTCGATCAAGCTGGCGGCAATCGGCGGCACATCCCCCGACAGGCTCGCGGAGGTGGCGTTGATGATCAGGTCCACTGGTTCTTGCAGCCAATCGAAGCCACTGGCCGAGACCGGGCCCAGGTCGGCGAACGATTCGGCCAGCCATTCGGCTTTTTCCACCGTGCGGTTGGCGATGATCACCGAGGCCGGCGCTTCGGCCAGCAGCGGCTCCAGGGCGCCGCGCACCGCGCCGCCGGCCCCCAGCAACAGGATGCGCTTGCCCTGGAGGCTGAAGCCGGCGTTGACGGTCAGGTCCCGGACCAGGCCGGCGCCGTCGGTGTTGTCACCCAACAGGCGGCCGTCGGCCAGTTTGCTCAAGGTATTGACCGCCCCGGCCCGCTGGGCCCGCTCGGTCAGGGTGTCGGCCAGGCGGAAGGCGTCTTCCTTGAACGGCACCGTGACGTTCGCCCCACGCCCCTCGCGGAAAAATGCCCGGGCGCAACCGGAGAAATCCTCCAGCGGTGCCAGCAGCGTGGTGTAGTCCAGCACCTGCCCGGTCTGATCGGCGAACAGGCGATGGATCAACGGCGACTTGCTGTGGCCGATCGGGTTACCCATTACAACGTAGCGATCCATGGAATATCCCCGTTCAGGCCGTTGCCAGCCAATCGCGATCCTGCAGGAAGTACTCGGTCAGCCGCGCCTCTTCGCTGCCCGGCTCGGCTTTCCAGTCGTAGCCCCAGCGCACTTGCGGCGGCAGGGACATCAGGATCGACTCGGTACGCCCGCCCGATTGCAGCCCGAACAGGGTGCCGCGGTCGTAGACCAGGTTGAATTCCACGTAGCGCCCACGGCGAAATTCCTGGAATTCCCGTTGCTTGGCGGTGAACGCGTCGTGCTTGCGGCGACGCACGATGGGCAGGTAGGCATCGATGTAGGCGTCGCCGATGGCGCGGATGAAGGCGAAGCAGGTGTCGAAACCCCACTCGTTCAGGTCGTCGAAAAACAGGCCGCCGATGCCCCGGGGCTCGTTGCGATGCTTGAGGTGGAAGTAGCTGTCGCACCAGGCCTTGTAGCGCGGATACACCTCGGGGCCGAACGGCGCGCAGGCTTGCTCGGCGACGCGGTGCCAATGCACGCAATCCTCTTCTACGCCGTAGTAGGGCGTCAGGTCGAAGCCACCGCCGAACCACCAGACGGCTTCTTCGCCTTCCTTTTCGGCGATGAAGAAACGCACGTTGGCGTGGGAGGTCGGCACGTGGGGGTTGTGCGGGTGGATCACCAGCGACACGCCCAGGGCTTCGAAGCCGCGTCCGGCCAGTTCCGGCCGATGGGCGCTGGCCGAGGGTGGGAGACCGCTGCCAAATACGTGGGAAAAGTTGACGCCGCCCTTTTCGATCACCGTGCCGTTTTCGATCACCCGCGTGCGACCGCCACCCCCGGCCGGCCGGGTCCAGGCATCTTCGACGAAGCGCGTGCCGCCGTCCTCGGTTTCCAGGGCGGCGCAGATTCGGTCTTGCAGGTCGAGCAGATAGGCTTTCACGGCCTCGGTACGAGTGGACATGACGTCACCTTGATCAGGGCTACGCTACGCGGCGTATAGCGGGCCGGTGGCAAATGGGCGCACAGGATACCACCGCACTTGCCCACGCCACAGTTGACGACGGTCAAGGTTAGGAGTCCGATAGCAGGCTTGGTAAAAGTCTGCGACAAGGAGAAAGTGAAGATGGCCAAACGTATCCAGTTCCGTTCCAACGGCGGTCCCGAAGTGCTCGAGTACGTCGACTATCAGCCGGCCGAGCCGGGCCCGCAGCAGGTACGCGTCAGCAACAAGGCGATCGGCCTGAATTTCATCGACACCTACTACCGCAGCGGTCTTTATCCGCTGACGGCGCTACCTTCGGGCCTGGGTGCCGAGGGCGCGGGCGTGGTCGAGGCCATCGGTCCAGGCGTCACGCGGTTCAAGGTCGGCGACCGGGTGGCGTACGGCAGCGGACCGCTGGGGGCCTACAGCGATGTGCATGTATTGCCCGAAGCCAACCTGGTGCATCTGCCCGAATCCATCAGTTTCGAACAGGCCGCCGGCGTGATGCTCAAGGGCCTGACTGTGCAATACCTGCTGCGCCAGACCTACGAACTCAAGGGTGGCGAAACCATCCTGTTCCACGCCGCCGCCGGTGGCGTGGGCTCCTTGGCCTGCCAATGGGCCAAGGCCTTGGGCGTGAAGCTGATCGGTACCGTCAGCTCGCCGGAAAAAGCCGCCATTGCCAAATCCCACGGTGCCTGGGAAACCATCGACTACAGCAAGGAAAACGTCGCACAGCGCGTGCTGGAATTGACTGACGGCAAGAAGGTGCCCGTGGTGTACGACGGCGTTGGCAAGGACACCTGGTTGACCTCCCTGGACAGCGTCGCCCCCCGTGGCCTGGTGGTGAGCTTCGGCAATGCCTCGGGTGCCGTGGACGGTGTGAACCTGGGGATTCTTTCGGCCAAGGGCTCGCTGTACGTCACCCGCCCGACCCTGGCGACGTACGCCAACAATGCCGAAAACCTGCAGCGCATGGCTGATGAACTGTTCGGGATGATCAGTAGCGGCAAGCTCACGGTGGACATCAACCAGCGTTATCCACTGGCGGAAGCGGCCAAGGCCCAGACCGAGCTGTCGGCGCGGCGGACGACGGGGTCGACCATTCTCTTGCCCTGAGATTTGGTGGTTCAGATTGCTTGAAAACCTGTGGGAGCGAGCTTGCTCGCGATAGCGGCGCATCAGTCAACATCAATGCTGGCTGACCTGATGCCATCGCGAGCAAGCTCGCTCCCACAAGGGTTTTGCAGTGTCCACAGATCCGGCATTCGCCACA